>CAXMTO010000166.1:0-13546 GCA_964196355.1 uncultured Myxococcota bacterium | reverse complement strand
GGGACCTTTTGGGTAAAATCGGTCTGAATATCAGAAGGTATATTTCTGCTTACCTTTATATCAAAATAGGTTCCAAGCCCTTGAAGAACATCGATTTCATCAACATCTCCATTTTTTATCACGATAGCCCCTAAGCGTCCTCCGCTTCCGACCTGTTTATCAAGTGCCTTTCCCAAAGCATCGGCAGTCAGACCACAATGTTCAGTAAGTATTTCTCCAATTTTTTTCATATAGATACACAGAACCTCGCTCAATCCTTACAGTCATAACCGCTTATTTTCTTCACTGTAGTCGTTCAATATTTTCCCTGGCAATATCAACAAGAGGGGCTCCATTTTTTTCCTCGTTGCTTGTTTCAAATGCTGTTTCAGTCGTCCCTACACTCACCACAGCCCGATACATTTTCAGAGCTTCTTCCGGATTTCCCTCTCTTTCATATACGACACCCATATTCATCAGCGCAAAGGCATTTTCCGGGTTGATATCAAGGGCTTTTAGAAAATACGTCTTCGCCTCCTGAACGTTATCGGCCATCAGCTCCTCATACCCTGTTATGGTCAGTTTCACGGCATGCTCCATATTTTTTTCCTTATGGAGTTCTTTTTCTACAGCCGGCAGAACCGAGCCCATATCATCTTCCTTTTCCAGGGTAACCGCAGCAATGTCGGCCGGATTTTTTATGATACGCGGGGTAACAAAAATAAACATATTTGTCTTCTGACTTACGGTGTTCCGGGATTTAAACAGCCACCCAAGGAGTGGGATATCTCCCAAAAGAGGAATCTTACTCTCAATTTCCGTAGCATCATGGCCGATAATTCCCCCTATAACGATAGTGTCACCATCTTTGACAATGACAGTGGTCTCCGCTGTTCTCTTGAAGGTTGTCGGAGTAAATGTATCAGGGTCATTGCCTTTAAGTTTTATTACCTCGGTTGCTATTTCCAGGCGCAGGGTGTCTGCCTGGTTGATATGAGGCGTTATCGTAAGCTTGGTCGAGACATCTCTGTACTCATACTGGGTATAATCCTGACCAATGGCCCCGCCGGCATTTGTTGTATTTTGACTGGTAATATAGGGTACATTCTCGCCGACGCTTATCTCCGCCTTTTTATTATCAGTGGTCAAAATCTGAGGGGTCGAGATGATGTTAATTGCATCATCGGTCTCATATGCCTGCAGTATTGCCGCGATATTGGGAAAAGTTATGCCGCCGATCTGTATGCCCTGCTTAAGAACTCCCAGAGAGAACCCTGGCGCAAATCCGGGAATGGTTCCGTCGGTATCTTCACCTCCCCCACCATCTCCAAGTAGACTAAAGTCGGAATTGGAACCAAATCCTGTAATCATCCGACCCGTTCCATCGTCAAAGGTTCCACCGGCGACCCACCGCACGCCAACGTTGAAAGTCTCTTCCACATCTACTTCCATGATAAGCGCTTCCAGGTACACCATACGCCTGGGGATATCGAGTTTTTTTATCACATCCTCTAAAACAGCATACTCTTCACGGGATGCCGTAATGATCAGGGAATTTGTCTCTTCATCGGCCATAACCTTCACGTTTTTGGAGATGGCAGGCGCCTTACCTTTACCCTTGCCTTTTTCAACAGCTTGTGTCTCTGGTAAGGCATTTAAAACCTTAGCAAGTTCCGCCGCAGTTGCGTTCTGCAGATAGAAAACGTGAATATTCCCCTCGCCCCGTTGAACCTGTGTATCGAGCAGAGCAATCAGAGTCTTTACCCGGTCAATTTCGCCGGATGCCGCAAGCACTACCAGGGCGTTAACCCTTTCATATGGAACAACCTTGACACTCCTCCTCACTCCCGAAGCTGCACCTTTTTTAGCAGCCGAAGTTTTCTGGAAAATTGTTCCCAGGATTTTTGCAAGCGTAGTCGATGAAGCATTTTGCAGCGGAATAACAGCAACCTCATCCTCTCTTGACTCAACGTCAAGCACTGCAATTATCCCCAGCAATTTCTGGATATTTGAAAGTGTCTCGGTTATAATCAACATGCCCGAGGGTGTATGCGCTATGAGCACGGAACTCTTGGATACGAGAGGTGTCAGAACCTTTTTTAACTCATTTGGGGAACTGTACTTCAGGGGTACCAGCTGAGTCACTACCTTATCTTCCGGCTCACTGGAGAGCCCCATCTGCAGCATCTCAACATTTTGAGAACGAGCCCTGGCAGACGGGAGAATTTTAATTACCGCTCCCGCCTTTACAGTCGTAAACCCATGGACTTCAAGTACTGACTCAAAAACCTTATATGCTTCCTCTTCAGATATCTTAGTTGGCGAAACGATAGTCACATTGCCTTGGACAGTCTTGTCTACGACAAAATTTTTCCCTGTAAGTTCACTTATATACTTAATAAACAGACGGATATCGACATTATCGAAATCTATTGTAATAAAACGCTTTCCCGAGCCGGCCGTATTCGTCATCGTTCCCGGGAGAGGCCGAGGCAGCTTTTCTGCAGCCATTGCTCCCGCAGTGAAGATAAAAGCACATAGTATTGCCACAATACTTATATTAACACGCGACCTGATCATTTACCGTTTCCTTCACTCAATCGATTAACTCTTAGATGCTCCCGCAACTGGTTTAAGAGGCCTGATTATCCGTGGTTTTCTGACTCTTCTTGCCGGCCGGTTCTGAACTCTCGGAGCAACCCTGGAACTTGCTTTTTTCCTAGTTCTCCGAGGTGCAACCGCTACCGGGCCTGCCACCTCTGCCGACCCCGCTGTATCACTCATATCAAGAGTCTCATCATTGCCATTATGTGAGAGGATCACTCTGCCCCGCAGTATCTCCTTTACGAAAGCACCCTGAATGCCATCTCCTTTCTGGTACAATTGTTGGGTTCTACTCTTCTGATCCAATATAATTGCCCGATCACTCTCTTCTACACCATGGATAGTCCCTTTGAGAGCTATCTTCAGGGTAGTCTCTTCCAGATCCTTTGCAGGGACATTCACCACCGTCTCGGCCGCATTGCCGGCAGGCGGTGCTCCAAAGATATTTCTCTCAAGTATGATCCTATAATCGTGTTTTTTTTGAGCTACCTTGGGCCTTTGTACTGGTTCAGCAACAGATTGCTGAACGGCACTTTTCTTCTCAGTTTGATCCTTCATCAAAAAATACTCCAAAGCCAGATACCCACCCTCAACGAACCCTACACAGAGGAGTGTAATAAAAAGCAGAGGTACAATATCGGAGATACGACGCGCCATAATTGATGAACTCGTAAAACTCTATGTGTTAGATGACGAACACCGGTTAACGGTAAAAACTTTGTAATTACTCATTCCCTACACGCTTAACCTGAATGTCGGTTTATTCAACGTTCCGCCCAACTTGAAAGGTACGGCCGGCGTCTTATATTGCTTCATCAACCGCTGCACGAGCCGTCCAATTTGAGGCTTGTCTTTGAGAAACTGTTCTCCTGGCACAAGCAGCCCGCTAATTTTCAGGCCACCCACCGGCGGCAAAAAAGGAGGGGTGAAGGTTCCAGAGAAATCGGCGTCAAGCTGCTGCCCGATCATTTTGCCGTCTGTAATCTTGAGAACGGAGTCTGCATATTTCCAGGGTATATCTATCTCCTCAAAATCTATCGCATCCAGTGTCAGAATTTGTCGAATAAGCTGCATAGTCCCGGCTGTGAGATACAGATTACCTCCCCCGACCCCTTTCAAAGGCTGATCGAATTTTGCTTTATACTCTCCTGAAAGAGCCAATTCGCCCGTAATTTCTCTTTGAATAGCCGGCATGGACGCTGTTATCTCAGCAAGATCAGTTTGTTCCAGTCTGATATCTTTGAGCTGAAAAATTTTCTCTTTCAACTGTATGTCGAGCGTCGCCTCAAAAAAACCTGAATAGAATTCACCATCGACCAACCAGGATGTCAAAAATCCCTCTGAGGACGGAAACAATCTCAGCCAGTCCAGTACGATTTCGTTATTTGTGCCGCCTACAGGTTCACCGCCTATCTTCACCTTCCTGAATTCAATTGTTGCAGGAAAATGGAAGTCAATTTTTGCAATGCTGGTTCTCCCATGCCCTATAACACGATCAAGGCGATGCTCACAGTATACTCTCATTTTTTCTGCAGGAAAACGAACGTAGAGCAGTACAGCTGTCAATACAACAGCATAGACCAGATAGAGAAAAAATCGAAATGATACTATTGAACCCGCCATAACTAACCTTTCAGCTCAAATGTTCTGATTTGCAAAATCACATCGAGATATCCCTGGTCTTTTCCACTCTCCTGGATTGAAATTCTCCCGATCGACACAACATTTTCCTCTGATTCAACGAGCAGAATAAAGGAGACAAGATCCTCCAGGGTGGTTCTCTGCAGTTTCATTTCAACTATCGACTCATTCAGGTTATCATCCCCCTCCTGAGTGGACGGTTTCATATACTTTATCTGTTTTTTCACCTCAGCTTTTGTAACTTGTTTATCCAGAAAGGTGAAAAGAGTAAACCCTGCAGAACGCTTCATTATTTTCGCCCGAATACCACCCTCCTGGACTTTAAGTTGCTGATATTCCTCCTGCATCTGCTTCATCTTTGCCAGTTCATCACTTTTCTTCTGGATAGATGTCTCAAGGCTCGCCCGAGCATTCCAGAACGGGACAATCACAAGCTGGACAACAAAAAAACAGAGAACAAATAAAGTGCCTCCAAGCAGCACCCTGCGTTCACGTGCATCCAGATTATCTACACCCAGTTTATCACGGATCTTTTTAATCAGGTCTTTTTTATACAATGTTTCCATACAATTCCTATCACAATAGCTCCAGCTTCAGTTCAAAACTCACTTCTTCTTTTTTGGGAGACTGGTTGGCCGCACTTATCGTAACTGATTGAAAATATGACGATTTTTCGAGTTCTTTCTGCACGTTATCTACCGTATTAAAGTCCTTGGTGACGGCCTTTATCCGAACAACATCTGAATCAGCAACCATCCGTTTAACAACAACGTGATACGATGTCGGTATCCGTGCAGATATCTCTGTCAGAAGAGCAATAACAGTGTGTCCTGTACCACTCTCTCTTCCGCTGTAGGTTTTGCGAATTTCATTTATTCTCACCTGCAATTGCTGCACGGGATTGACTATCCGTTTAACCTCCGGCAGCGTTTCATTGAACACCTGAACGACCTGCTGCCTGGTTGCGTCATGCCGATCGCGTAATTTTTTATAATCATAGCCGAAATAAAATACAATAAGAGCAATAGTAACGGCCAACGGAACACCAGCCCGAAGAAAAATTGTGCGAAGTTCAGGAGTTGATTTTCTCTTTTTGAACTCGTCTTTTCGAAAATTAAAAGTTCCGTTCTTTGCTTTTAACTTTAAAGCAAGTGCGAGAACCAGATCCATCTGCCTGAACCGATAGGCCCTGACTACACTTGAATCAATCTTGATAAGGCTCTGATCACTCAACTGGTAATTTCTGACCTTTACTCCCAACTGAGATGAAAGCTGTGGTGCCAGCTCTGCGTGTTCAGTCTCATCTCCTATGAGACAAAGTGTGAATTCCTTCTTTTCAAGGTCGACAATCCGGGATACCAGAAGTGTTTGTCTGACAAGTCGCCCCAACTCCTCAAACTGTCTTCCATTTTCTCTGGCTTTAGGATCAAGCTGCAGAGACCTGATGAGAACAATCCCCCCCCTGGATACAATTATGAGCTCAGCCAGCGAATCTCTGATATCCAGCAGGACACAATCTTCGGCCAGTGCATCCGCAAGACGAAGAGCAATCCGCACGCCTGCAACTTCAATAGTGTCAGGGTCAACATCTGCTTTATCCAGAGCCCAGAGGAGATCAGTCAAAACTTCTTTTTCTATTGTAGCCGCAACTATTTGCGCCCCTTCTGGACCTGTTCCTGATATAAGGAAATCAGCCAGCAGGTCGTCTCCTTCTGACGCTGAAAGATTTTCAAGTTCAAAAGGAAGCGTCTGAGTTATTTTTTTTCGATCAGAAAATGGAAACGAGAGATTTCTGAATGAAAAGAACTCCGCACCTAAAGCAAGATGGCAAGCCCCACCAGAAAACCCGGCTTGCTGACAAACCTGAACGACGCCATCTTCAAGAGGAATTTTATGGATTTCCGCCTGAGCACACCCAACAACGACAGTAGCCTTCGCACGTTTAGCCACCAGAACACCGGTTACAACATCGTCTGCGATCTCGAGGCAAAATACGGTATCAGCCATAATTTATTCTACCTTCCTGCTGAGTACCTTTATTGTTTTCTTATCGATGCGGTTGACAACAGCTGTCACCTGTCGAAAGAGCGTATCAGACCTGCCAACTGACCTGATGAGGAAAAGCGTGCTTTGAGTTGTAATTAAGTTATCATTCAAAACGATATCTCCGGGCCATGAAGCAATTTTGCTATACCAGGAGGGATTCTCCAACTGCTCCTCATTTTCTTCATCAGTTCTGAATGCCTGCAGTTCATCGGCAAGCTCATCACTGATCTGAGAATTCATGCTCTTGAGCAGCAAGGGATCCGCAGTATTTATGTTAATTTTACCATCTTCTCCATAAACGGTGAGATAGTCGGCGAGACCTTTCTCCTCTCCCTTGCCAAAAAGGAGCTTCGGGCCAATACCCCTTACCAGCAACAACTCTTCAATATACTGTATAGGCCCATTTCTACACTCATAAGGGATTTTCAGTGCCTGATAATAACTGGACTCCGCGCCATTATCAGATTCTCTCTCGTCTTCATCTATCCAGTCCACCAAAGCGTCTACAATACCGCCAGCTTCATCTTCTTCTACTGAAAAGGAGGGAGAAAGAAGTAGCTGCAGAACTATGTCTCGAATCTCTTCTTCAGTGTTGATCTCTTTTTCAGTGTTGTTTTCGCCTTCAGTGTTGTTTTCGCCTTCCTTCCCATTTTCTCCCTGGTCTTTGGCCTTTGTTTGTACCAGCCAGTTAATCTGCAACCGACCGGACAAATCAACTACTTCCAACTCCAGTTTTCCAGCACCAAAAAGACTATTCAGTTCATTCTGTTTTATAACTCCCCAGCTGTCCAGGAGTGAATCGTAACTATTGGTGCTCACATCCTGAACAAGAAGGGCCAGACCGATATTTATCCCGGACTCCCCTATTGCTTTCAATTCGGTGTTAATTTTATAATTATGAGCTATCAGATAGCTGTGCCAACTCTTTCGGTGAAACATAATTGTTACCGCAACGAGCAAACTTACCGTCATAACGGTAATGAGGAGGGCCATCCCACGCTGGTCCGTCAGGATGTTCTGTCTTTCACCATCCAACGTATCCACCATTTACCCATCAACTCGCGGCAAAGCCACAGATGTTGTAAAAATTGAGGTCTGCTCACTCTCAGGTGATTCTGCAAATTGTAAAACAATAACTACCATCACAGGAAAGTTCTGATTTTCGGGTACAGATTCGTCTTCCTGACTCCACCACTCCTCACTTTCAACACCTTCGTCATTAAAATATGAAAACCTTACCTCTTTCAATCCATCACAGAGCAGGTATTTTTGACCTTCAATCTCATCTCCATCTGTTCCCGGCAATAAAGGACTGCCTGATCTATATAAATTCAATAGCCCTGTCTCCTCATCTTCTTCTGCAGAGTATCGAACCAGCGAATACCCGCCAAGATTGTCCTTTTTTGTGAGACCAATGTGAACAGCGGAAACAAAGGAGAGACTGTCTCCACGCATACCGGAATTTTCATGCTGTTCACCGGTAAACCCGGCCACATCCGTTTGCACGAGAGAGGAGATATCTTCTGCAATTCGTTCAAGTACAACATGGGCTCTTCCAGCTATTGCCAACTTTTGCTCAGTCCGATTGACCAGACCGAAGGTTACACGGTACGATCCATATACAGTGGATACAACAATACTGAAAATAAAAATTGCCAGTAACAGCTCCACGAGGGTAAACCCTCTGTTTTTTTTTCCTCCCTCACTCAATTGAAAACACATAGGCTATTTAGTACCTTACTACTGGAACCCTGTCATAAAAACCAAGAAACTGAGGAATGATTATTAAAATTATGTGGTTAGATATATCACCAAGGTACTTATACCCCTCAAGCTGGTACTGAAAAGGATGCTGGCTTTTTACCGTTTACCGGTGTTAGTCCGATACTCATAATATCTGAGTGCATAGCTATAAGGTGAATCACTCCACGCTACTTTGAGATCAACTCTCTGCAGTCCCTCCTCCAGATCGGCAAGAGACTCGACCCCACCAAGATCGGCGTCCTCTACCTCCAGCTCCCAAGCATACCCGGGGAAATCATCACCGAAATCGCCGCTGTCATTTTCCAACTCGCCAACTCCACTCTGAAGTTCAGCGAGTTTCGCAGCTGCAAGAGATGATGCCACAATATTAAAATGCGCTTCGGTTGCATAGGAGAGGCTTCTTGATTGAGAACCATAAAGAGTGGTAAGGGCGATTGCCATGATGGCTATTGCAATCATCACCTCAAGCAGTGTGAATCCTGCAGATTCATGGTGGGTTGTGGAAGACGTGAACAATTTCGACATGGCTCTCATTCCTTTTTCCACCTGGGACGATATGCCCTCATTTACTGGGCCTGGGTATACTCGTCATAGAGTCTGACATTATCAAGAAACGGGGAGAAATGAAGACTTATGACATTGTCATCAACATCCGTCACATGCAATACGGTTTGATCCATATATCCCTTCGAACTAACCCAGATTCGGCTTTGATCATCAGAGTATTCACCTTCCGACCTCGTCCAGATCTCAGATATCCGAATCTCATCGGGTATGTTGAGCTCCTGCCTGCCCTCAGTTTCCTCAGTTTCCTCAGTTTCCTCAGTTTCCTCTGCGTCCTCTTCTTCCTCTGCGGCCCCAACTTCCATGTCTTTCTCATACCAGATACGATTCTCGTTTCTATCGATATTGAGAAAATACGGTTGCTGTTCACGCGCTGCCAACTCACGTACACTGTTGACGAGCCCGATTATTTTTCTGCACGTACCCTTGAGTCGGTCATCTATGAGGGTATTTTGTAAAGTTGGTACACTGACTACCAGCATTATACCGATAAGAGCAATAACAACAATAAGTTCAAGCAGAGTAAAGCCGCTGCTGGACGTCTTCATAATCAAACAAGAGGACGCATTGCCAGGAAGGCTGTCCGAGAATTATTCAATTTCCCAATTATTGATATCCTGACCATTACCCTCTCCACCAGATTCTCCATCAATGGCGTAAGAACTCAGATCAAAGTCCCCATTAATCCCCGGACTAAGATAGATAAATTCATTTCCCCACGGATCTAAAGGTATATTCCTTTTTTCCAGATAACCGCCTTCCCGCCATTTAGGGGGTAATATCCCGGCGGACGGCAATTCCACCAGGGCCTGCAACCCCTGCTCGGTCGATGGATAGAGACCGTTATCCAGCTTATACATCTTCAGCGCTGTTTCGATTCCCTGAATCTGCAATGCCGCCTTGGTTCTTTTCGCCTCTTCCGGATGCCCCATAATCTTGGGACCTATATAGCCTGCCAGAATGCCAATAATGACCAGAACCACGAGGAGCTCTATGAGGGTAAAGCCGGCTTCTGTCGCTGATTTTACATATCGTAATTTTTGTATCTGTTTTTGCATAATAGTTAAGAAGGTTAAACGCAGACCATTAGTACCTTACTCTTCACAACCAGATTGACAGTTTTTGTTGCCGGTAGTCAACCTCAGGTACATCCCTGCAGTCAGAAGAATGATTATCATAAAGGTAAATTTAACAACCGAAGTAGCTTTCAGCATAAATAGAGCAAAGGCTACCAATGGCCATAAAGCAATTTGCACCACACCACGTAACATCATATTACTACTTACAATATCTGCCAATTCAGGAGAAAAACGATAATATATGCTAACAATTTTCCTGCCAATGCTGTTTGGCATCAGGTAGATGTCCCGAAACTCGCGAAGGAGAACAACATGGCGGTCCAAAAGGGTCCCATATGCCGCTGTGGCAATAAAACAGGCATCTTCTGTTTTAAAAGTCAGTTGATTACCGTAGATAATCGTGCCATCAGCCGTTATTCCATACGCACGAACATAATATGTGACATTAGGTGTAATCTCCTGCATATCACTTCCATATACTCCGACTCCGATGCCGTCTTCTGTCTGACCTGAACGGACTGTCTCATACATAAACGAATTACTATCGGAATCCACTGGAGTCTCGGTTAAGTCCGTGGCCTCCTCCCCGCTCCTGTAACTCGGATAGGGGTAGACACTGTAAACAACGCCTCTTTTTATGATCGTTCGTGCCTCCTCGCATACTGAAAGGCAAATAGCATAATTAAAATTGGAACAACCAGATTCAGTGTTTTCATCATTATCGAGGCTATCAGTACATTGTGCCCCACAGGAGGTTTTACACGAGAGGCTGGTGGTGAGATAAATATTTCCGCCACTTACAGCACCAATCCGTGTAATATCTTCTACCGGCCTTGTGATCACCCTGAGATCCCCTGTTTTAACGCCCCTGGCCGAACTTTCCGATAGAAGTCCACCGCTTATATCCTCACTTGTGTAACCGACGAGAGCAAAATCCTTATCGGTGCCGTTACCGGAAGAACCTGCAACAACGACCTGCCCGGACGCCAGCGCCACCGCAGCATAGCTGGTATCATCTCCATCGGCGATGTCTGTGACGACACTTACAGCAACATTGTCTGACAGTTGGCCTGCCAGAACATCAGCCTCACTATCAATTTGCTCAATGTTGCTATCACTCAGTGACAAGCCCCGCAGTACAATCTGCTGCTCAGAGTCCAAAATCACCTCATCCTCATTCGAAAGCGTAGGTACTTTATTCCCCGGGAAACTCCAGACGATCACATCTTTCCCCTGCCCGGATGTAGCAGAGCCGGCAAGTACTACGGTCTGGTCCGGCTGTACAGCAATACCATATGCAGCGTTATCATAGTCAAGGTTGCTTTTGAACAGCCCATTGCCCGCAAAATATGGATCAAGTTCTCCATCCTCCATGAGGCGGGCAGCAAATGCCTTAGAAAAATTTTCATCTTTTACAGAACCCGCCAGTAAGACGCTCCCGCCTGGCTCTACAAGGAGATCATTTATAACTGAACTCACCCCTTCAATTTCCAGAATAAGTTCTCCCTCGTTGCCAAATGTTGTGTCCGGCGTTCCATCCGCATTGCGCCTCAACAGACCGGCCTGCACTATTTCATCACGCTCAATTGAGCCGGCAACAAGGATTCTACCTTCATCGAGTAAAGCAAGACCGTGTACTTCGACGGAATGATCAGCCTCCTGCAGGACAACACCACCTTCTCCAAAATCAGATGCAAATTCACCGTCTGAACCCACTTTTACAAACAATGGATAACGGCTGGAATCACTGTTCTCAACCGTTGCTGCAACAATAGCGGAACCGTCCGCAGCTATCTTGAGATCTGCTGCAATAATCGCCTCATCCTGCACCGGAAGAATAACTTTCCCGTTATCACCAAACCCTGAATCCAGATAACCATCCTCAGTGAGGGCAATAACCGCAAGCCTGGGCCCCATATCAAAACTGGAACCGGCGACGAGAATCCTGCCATCATCCTGCACAGCGACAGAAAGAGCGATACTGTCCCCGGAGCCTGGGCTGTCAGAGAACACACCATCATAATTGAAACTGATGTCGAGAAGTCCGCTTGGCAGGTAACGTGCCACAGTTATATTCTTCACCGCACCATTATCGCTGTACCCGGCAACAAGGAGCTTTCCATCCGGCTGAACGACAAGTGAGAGCGCCTCGTCATCACCCAATCCAAAATCTTTTACAGCAAAGCCGTTATTACCAAATTCAGTGTCAATCTTCTCTACGGCTAAAGCCGGAACAGTAGATAAAAACCAGTAAAAGACTACCAGCCAGATCCCCTGCATTACCATTTTTGTATATCTCATATTCAACCTCAATTCCATGTTATCAACAGTAAGACGACAATGAACATCACCCTTCCATTTTCACAGTACTCTAAAGGATAATCACTCTTGATTCTATAAACATCTCAAACCTATTGTAAATTATACACAAATAGAGGATATTTGTCTACCACCAGCCACTCAGGGTTCACCTTCACCCTATCATCTGATTCATCTCAAATATGGGCAACAGGATAGAAAGGACGACAAAACCTACAGCAGCCCCCATCGCCACTATCATAATCGGTTCTATCAATGATGTCATACCCATTATTGATATCTCTACCTCTCTTTCATAGGCTTCAGCTACTTTTTTAAGCATCTCCTCCAGACTGCCGCTCTGTTCCCCAACAGCAATCATCTGAACAAACATGGGGGGAAACCAGACTGAAGATGAAAGGGAATCGGCCATGTTCTGCCCTTTCTGAATCTGTGCCATCGCTTCGTCTATCACCGCCGATACATGCACATTATTCACCAGGGTATGCACAATTTTCATTGAGGTCATAAGGCCGACACCGCTGCCAAGCAGACTTCCCAGGGTAGAAGCAAATCTTGCCAGAATCACTTTTTGAGTGACCTTGCCAACGACAGGACTTTTTAATTTGACCAGATCCCATATACTGCGACCATATGATTTGCTAATGAACAATCGCAGTCCAAAAAATCCAAGACAACAGGCAATGAGTATCCCCCACCAGTAGCCTTTAAGGAACTCACTCAAACCGAGAAGAAACAGAGTAGGCGCGGGCAACACTTTATCCATCTCATTAAAAACCTGGGTAATATTGGGAACAATATAGGTAATTAAAACAAAAAGAATCCCCGATCCGATAAAAGCCATAAATATCGGGTAAATGAGAGCAGCCCTCAGTCTCCCCTTAAGCACCTCTTGCTTTTCCCCAAAATCGGCCAATTTCTCAAGAACCACGTCAAGCGAACCGGAGGCTTCACCAGCTCGCACCATGTTTACATGTATGGCAGGGAACAGTTTCGAATGCTCGCCAAGTGCCTGAGTGAGAGTATGCCCCTCATTTACGGATTCTCTGATCTGGGCAATCACCTTTTTCAGAGCAGTGTTTCCAGTCTGATCAACAAGAGAGGTGAGAGCCTGAATCAAGGGGATGCCAGCTCCAAGCAGCGTTGCCAGCTGTCTTGTCATAACATTGATTTCTTCGGATTTCACTCGCTCGAAAATACCAATGGTGCCGCTTTTTTTCCCTGTTATACCAGACTTGCTCCTGCTCACCTTGATTGAGACTGGATATTTCCCGGATGATCGGAGTTTCGACCTGACCTGCAGCTCACTTTCGGCGTCAATTATCCCCTTTATATTTTTCCCTTTTTTATCGAGGGCCCGATATTCATATACTGGCATAACAGATACCTGAAATTATTCTCATGATTCTGATCCCGACAAGCGGGCTCGATTCAACACCTTGTTGTGGAGTACAAGTACCTTGGTGGAGTGTTCATGTCTCTAATTTTAAAAGATCTTTTTGGTTTCTCTCTTTTTATACCCCTCAAGGGGGTACTGAACCGAGTAACAG
>CAXMTO010000165.1:0-30179 GCA_964196355.1 uncultured Myxococcota bacterium | reverse complement strand
TCAACGAGTACAATCCTGTTCTGATAGGCTATACGTCCCTGTAAATTATAAAAAGAAATGGCCGGCCAGATTAGATTCCTGTCAGTCATTAGCCGGGCAAAATTTGTTACCTCATACATTCTTGGAGTATTTTCACTTTCTGAATCCAGAGCAAGTTCAGGTTCAAGCCATTTCATGACGAGCGTGGCAACGACACTGAAATTCTCTTCTTTCTGGTTTATCGAAGTTATTTGATGCACTTTTAATCCCACTTCTACCCTTAGTGGTTCATCGGCCAGTACTGCGAATGGAGTTATAAAGCAAATCAGAACGGCTATGATTAAACAACTATTTCCAGGTAACAAAAAAAGGGGGCGGGATAAAAGGGAATAACCTTTCATGATGATGAACCTTTAGTGCCAAAATATGAGGTGGTGACTGTGAATGTTGCAGGCATAGCAATTCTTGCTATAGATCGCGTTAAATATGATCAGAAAACAGGTTAAGACGACAAGACCTTGATAGAGTAAGACCGCTGAGAATGGCCATCTTTATGATACTAATCAGCCTCATCAGTGTTGGCAACGGCTGATTGGATTATCCTTTTTACTCATCCGTCATTATTACACAGAGGGAAAATATTTTCTCACACTTGACCTCTTATCTATTCAATAATTAAACCGCACTCCAAGTCCAATACCCCAATCATACGGTCTATCAGTTCCAATTCCCACCAGACCATCAACATATACACCCACGCTCTTATTGATACTCTTGCCAAACTGCAACTCGGCTGTAGCTGGAACCGCTTGATCATGCTCCCAATCGACGGGGACTTTAGCGTCCAGTTTGAGCCACATCTGTTGTGGCAGAGGTTTCATTGCAATGAGACGAAAGGCTGTCGTATTTACATCTTCACCGTTATAATCGAAGAAGTGCTGTACTAAGGGAATCAACATAATGTCTCCAAATCCCATTGCAAGACCGGCAAACGGACCTAATTGATCAGATCCTGACCCAATAACTTTATCCACCTCACCTAAATCTACAATCCAGTCCAACCCTAATGCAACACGGTATTTTACATCCCCCCAGGCACCCTCTGTAGGGAAGTAAATGCCTTTTAGTGTAGCTGATTCTATATTGTTTTCGCTATCCCCTGAGATATCGGTTTCCCAGTAATGGAGTTCATACTTGATCTTCAGATTATCAAGAGCCATAAACGCACCATCAATGAAAAAATCATTTACTCGCCCGTCGTCCAGATCCAGATATTGATATCTCAAGTCAGTATTTTTGACCTTTGCCAAAGGGTTACTTGCGTTTTCTTCACTGGTCGCATTGAAAGTAAGAAAGGAAGACATAAGGAGGAGCTGAATAGCAACACAGGCAAATGCTGTTCGGCATCCAAAGTTTAATTGCTGGAGCATAGGAGGTCTCGTTAATTTGTTTTTTGGTTAACACTAATCGCGAAAAATTATGATTGTTATCGAAGCGCCCCCTTTACAAAATAAAAGGGGGTATTTGTATTCGATGAAATACAACCAACATAATAGTTCTTTTTAATCAGTCACCCTTGGGTATAGCCGAGCTGCCATGGCAGCTCACTCTTCTGCATCACCTTTGCTGGACCTAAAGGCAAGTTCAAATCAGATTTTGGAACCTGTTGGGCTTTGGTTTCTGGGTGGGCATTAGCAATACCAGTATAGGCAGGACCATGATCGGTGGGGATGTCTGGGTAACTTCCCTTCCAAAAAAATGTGACGTTCATACATCCGTGAAAATGCTCCTTGCATATGAAACACCGTAGTTATCACAGGATTTTTTTCATGAGACCGCTATCGACCTAGTTTGACAAATGATATAAAGAAACAAGGTTGATGTCCGTGTTTCGTTGAGTCGCGAACACTGTTAAAGAGAAATATTATTTCGTTTCTCTATATAGGTCATTACCACTTGAAATTAATGCCTACCACGGGACCCGCCATGGTAACATCGTATACAAACCTTGTTGGTCCAGCACCAGTTTCATAGTCAATTCCTACGGCCCGATAGCCTAGAATAAATTGGGCATACTTCCAAGGCTGATAGGTCAAAAGGCCAGAACCTTCCCATACAAAGTCGGATGAGACTCCAAAGCCACCGACACCTCCTTTTACCACTAGTCCCCATTTGTCCGCAAAATCCAATTTCCAGCGAATGGCCAAGAATGGATCAACCCAGTCTTCAGTGACATCAATCTCAAGTGGTAGCGTGGAGAAAGTGACATCCTGAGCAACCCTGGAATAGAGAATCCCAGCCATCAAATCAACCTTATGGGCACCATTGATCCATCTATAATAAGGAAGTAATTCAGCAACGGTGGCTTCCAGGTCTACGTTTATGTCAGATATTGGAGTGGAACCTGAACCACCCAAATCGATAAAGTTAACGTCAAATAATAAGCCGTAATTCTTTTTATAAATTGTCTCAAAATGCACAATGAACGCAGCTTCGAGGTTATCGAAAATATCTCCAAAGTCCATCGACACACTGTTGTCTTGTGGGCCAATAGCCACATCACCATCAAGAGAAACAGCCCATAGGTAAAAGGGTGCTAAAGCAAACTCCCAGTCGCTTCCACTTGAATTATCAACTGCTTGTGCAGTATGGCTCAGCCCATGTACCAAACCTATTGAAATAAATAATAAAAGAATCACCATTTTCTTTTTCATAACAGCCTCCATTCTATCGCTTTAAAGTTCTGGCTTTGCATCAGTCCCATATTGTTTATTCATTTCTTCCCAAATAGGATTCAAAACTTCAGGAAACTCATCCCACCCAGATTTATTTCAATCAGACATTTTAACGAGTTTAGATTTGTCTGGTGGCTGTTTTGCTTTAAAAGCAGGTATTTCCGAGACAACTATTTTGTTAAAGTTAACCCGTAGTTTCTGGCAAAAAGCAACTCTTCAATAGTGCTATTTCTTCAGCTGAAATTTATAATCCGTTCCATGCTTCTCGTTGAATTTTTTGTAGATTTCTTCCGCAACTTCCTGGACTTCTTCCGGCCATCCTGCAAGTACTGAGTCCGGTGTCTGGTATCGATCACCACCCTCCTCAATCTTTTTTTCCTTTAAAGGTGGGGTCGGATAAGCATCAGGGTTTGTCACAGCCATTCGTGTACGTACTCCTTCTTTGGTGATATTCCATACCATGAAGTCTTGAGCATAATCCACAGGCCCGTCATACAATTCTTCTACTGCATTCATAACGACGGGAAGCGTATCGAAGTCGTTTTGAAAATGATATGCCACAGCGTGCTTTGGGTTTGTCATTGCCATCACCTTTCCAAAGTAAGATGGGTTGGCGTGGATGGTAGTCACTGCATTCAAGGCCTCTTGAGGTGAAAAACCCCATTTTTTCACTCCCAACTCAGGCGTAAAAACGCACTCGTGAATTGAAAAGTCTATCCCCTTCGTGTGCTCAATCCACCATTTGTTTGGAAGCGTATCACCTGAAAATGCCAGTTTCAGACCATTCCATTCCAAGATGAAGCTGACAGACTGTTCTAAATGGATCGCAGGAATGCTTCTAATGACTGCACCATCATGATCGTAGATAACGTTATTTACTTTCGACCAATCAAATTCGGTAACCTCCATCTTGAATGACCTGGTGTCTATCATTCCTTCCAGTGTACCCGTCATCCAAGTCCACATACCTTGCAAGTGATCCATTGCTGCTTGGGTACCCCATTCAGGACGAGTACCACCTCCTCCTGGCCCCCAAACTTTCAGCGGAACTGAACGATTGTTTTGAGGCCCATAAATATAAAATCCAGGTAAGTCACCCATATGATCTGCATGAAGATGGGTTAAAAACACTTTATTTATGAAATCTAATGGAATGCCAAGGGCATAAAGCCGCTCCATGGAGCCTGTACCCATATCAAAGATAAATTTATCGCCGTTACCTAGTTCAATTAAGAAGGAGGCAGCGGCCTGTTTTCGTCTCGGCATTGGCATACCAGACCCGAGAGCTATCACTCTCATTTCATCAGGTTTCAGTTCTTCTGTGCCAGGATAATACACATTATGAATTGGATAAGGTTTCGTGGGTGACCATTCAGAACTATCGGCCTCTGCCGCTCTTGCTTCAGGTGGCCCCGCTATTGGGAAATTGCCCTCAGACAATCCTTCGGGTGATTGTTTTGTAAGAAAGAGAAACGATGGCAATATCAGCAAAAACATAATTGTAAGAACGGTAACTTTTATTCTCATTTTCTACCTCCGGAGTAAGCCTTAAGAATTGAATTTATTTTATAACTCTAAAGCATTGAGTCATATAAACGATGAAAAAGATTTGATCTCGATATAATGACCAGTTCTCGGTGTCCGAATGGCCGAGTAGAAAAAACGAGATATTTCAATGATTTGTAAATAACGGCATGTTAGACCACTGCAAAGTGGACAATTATAGAAATCGTGCCTTTCGCACACTTTGCTTTCTAACTGCAAAAAGTCAATACTTCAAGGTATGAAAACACTAAAAAGACGTTATTCCAGGGACGAATGGCTGTTTTACCTATGCAGTAACCGACGCAGTTAGTTGCGAGGGACATCAAGAACGCCATTCTCTTCTTTATATTCATGCCATTTAGCAGTGAGCTCTTGTAGTTTCTCAGGGTGCTGTTTACTCAAGTCATTGAGCTCTGCCGGGTCTGACTTCAGATTAAACAACTCCCAATCACCTTTTCCTACAGGCTCTGGCATCCACAAAACTTTCCAATCTCCATCGAAATAAGCTTTTAGACCAAACAGCTCATAGCCAACCTCATCTGCACCGGCATAAGGCGTATCGGCACTGCCATTAATCATTGCCAATACAGACTGACCTTGCATTGGCATGACCTTGCGGCCGTTAATTTCTAGCTTAGGATCAACTTGTGCCACATCTAAAATTGTTGGCATTAGATCACGAATATGGAAAAAGGAATGGTTCATGGTCCCAGCATTCGACATCTTGCCAGGCAATTTCACCAGCAATGGCGCTTTGATCCCACCTTCGGAGGTAAACACTTTGTACATACGACTAGGTGCCATACTCGCTTGACTCCATCCAGGGCCTGGGTCCACGAACGAGCCAGGCAGTCCGCGATTTTCTAGACTATTATCAAATGAGTTTAAGAATACCTCAGTTTGCTCTGGATACGTAGTAGGCGCATGACCATTAGCGCCATTATCGGACATGAAAATAATCATGGTGTTATCATATTCACCCGCCTCTTTTAGGTAATTGAATATCCGGTTGACCTGTTCATCCAAGTAATCAATCATCGCGGCATAGACTTCCATATCACGAGCGGCTTCTCTCTTGTCCTGATCGGACAACTCATCCCAAGGTTTGACCGAACTCAGCCGAGGAAATGGCTTTGTGTCTTTCGGATATATGCCAAGGTTTTTCAAAGATTCGAAGCGTTTTTCACGCAGATGATCCCAGCCTTGATCATAAATTTCTTTGTACTTTTCTATATATTCTTTTGGCGCATGCAATGGATCATGCGGTGCGGTGTAGGCCATATACGCAAAGAAAGGCTTGCCATCACCTGAGTTTTTACGCATCCATTGAAGTACATTATCGGTATAATTTTTCGTTGAATAAAAATCGTCGGGTAATGATTCTATGGGTTGGCCGTTTCGACGGTAGTCCATAATATTGCTGTGGGCCGGTGATACGGGAAGACGATCGCTCCAGTGACTGCCGCCTCCTGGCACAAGTACAAAGGTCTCTTCAAAGCCTCTTCTTGAAGGAATGGTATTTTTATCATGACCTAAATGCCACTTACCCACCATATAAGTATGGTAACCCTCATCTTTTAGTACTTCCGGCAAAGGCGCAACATCAAAATTTAAATACCCCTCATAGCCGGGAACGCCTTCCATTTCGGGGGTTGTCAACTCGCCCATGGTTCCAAGGCCTGCTTGGTGATTATCCACACCCGATAGCAATACCGATCGGCTCGGGGAGCAGGTAGGTAATACATGGAAGTTAGTCAACTGCAACCCTTGCTCAGCCAGCGAGTCCAGTGCCGGTGTGGCAATTTCACCGCCAAAAGGACCAATATCGCTATAGCCCATATCGTCCGCTACAATCAAAAGAATATTAGGTTGTTTTGTTTTTACTGCAATTGAGTCATTGCTAGATTTTGACTCTTGCTCGCTGCCCAGAAGCACACAGACGGCCAAAGCAAAAGCACTTAGCCTTGGCATATACGTGGCGATTTTCATCTGTTCATAGTCCCCATCTGAATTATTTTATTAACAAACTGACTAAGTATGATTAAGAGTTTATAAGGCTTACATCTTTAAGAATTAGATTAATATGAAGTGGACAATCTTTTAAATTGCACTTATCGAACACTTTACGTTCTAACTATCAAAAGTCAATACTCCAAAGTATGGGAAAAATAAAAAAGCGTCATTCCAGAGACAAATGGCTTGCTTTAGCCCTTGATGTGCTAGCTGAAGAGGGAAGAGCAAAAATTGAAATTGAGTATCTTGCCGAAAGACTAGGAGTCACAAAGGGGAGTTTCTACGCACACTTCTCAGATCGGAGAGATTTTGTTGCTAGCGTTGCATTATATTGGGCTGATATCTTAACAACAAAAGAGCTAGATAACCTCTCGCAAATAGAAGAAAAAGGGGAGAGAAAACTGTTGCTAATGATGCAAACTATCAAAGATCAAGAACTCGATAAATATGACATTATGATGAGAGCATGGGCCCTTGATGAGCCGCTGGTGGCCGAGCAGGTAGAGAAAGTAGATAAAGCTCGATCTGAGTATATTAGGTCAATTTTTGCCGAGATGGGGTTTATCGGTGACGAGTTGGAGATACGGAGCATGATCTTCCAAGTATATCATAGTATGAGCAACGCTATGCAAGGATCTTTTTTTGAAAAGAATAGATTCAAACACGTAAATTTACGTCATCAGTTTTTCACTCGAAAATAAAACATTGTCGGCTCTATCCTCAATTCAGAAGGAAAAGATGTGTCTTGGCAGTCCTCGGTTGGAAGACACATCCTAAATTAAGCTTGTTCCTGATTCTCCGAACCCCCACCTTTTGGCAGAAATATAGAAAATCATCAATTTGGGTAGCTGAGGGCAGGTTAACCTTCTTTGTACATCTCTTCACCGTGTGTGTGCCTACTTCTACTTTATATGTCTACTGTTAATGTAATCAATAAAGTGTCTTAAAAACCTAACAACATAAAAAGTCTTCTTGGCCCTTTGGAAAGCAGTATTTTCCTGACAGGAAAAAACAATATCATATCCCAGATGATTCCAGAAAATTTCGGTGATGGACGGTCGGTTAACGCTATTCTGTTTATCTCAGACGAGAGAGCTTTCGATCAGTACAAAAATATCATCATTGCCAACATTGTAAAGGAGGAACATAGCACCCACAACAGATAATCTTTTTTCGAGACATCGTATTTTCCATGGTGTTTCTGAGCGGCGCGAGCTTCAGGGCGTATTAATGTCAGCAACCCTGATATTGCTCCCGATAAAGGTCAAGAAGGTTCAATTTTTCCAGAATAGCCGACGGCGTCAACATCGTTAATTGCACGACGCCCGGCAATCTGCCGATCTGAATATCACCGGTAATCGTAGCGCGATTCTTGACTTCCGCAATGGAATATCCTGTCAGTGCAGCCATCCTTGTAAGTCCATTCGCTGTCGCTGCATTCAGATCCGTACCAGAACCAACTACCTGTAAAGGATACACCTCTGTTTCGATCCGGAAACCGTAGCTCTTGGTAAATCGAGCCGCCTCATTCTTTTCTTCGTCCGTATAAGGACGGGCGAGCGATGGCAGATTCTCACAGCACGGCAACACAATGGGTCCGTCAATGGCAAGACCTTTGATCACCTTAACCTCGATAATGACTTCTGCGGAAACGTCAGTCGTATGGCCAGCAACTTCACCGTCACCCATCATGGCATGAACATCACCGACATAGATTCCTGCCTGGGCGACTTTCACCGGAACAATAACCATCGCCCCTTCAGCGACCTCATTAATATCCATATGGCCATCGGTGCGCTGCAGAAGTTGTTCCTGGGTGAGGGCGTATTCGTGGGGAGCGTTGATCAAAAAACTGCCAAAGTCGCCGGCATTGTGTGATGACGGTAATGCTACTGCCGGGCAGGATCCGATATTGCCCACCATGGGATTAACACGCGTCAGGACTCCTGACAAATCACCCTTAGCCAGCAGATTCGATGAATATTGGCATGAGCCGACGGGAATCGCGCTGAATTGCTGAGCCTGGCGGGCAATATCCTCCGACATCAGGGGTGGCACGGTAACGCCGATGGTTCTTTCGGCATTAAATAACATGGTATAGCCATTGTCCAGGTGAAAGGGCTTAACGGACGTCTTGCATGCTGCACATTTAATGGCGTCTTCGCCGATGCCTTCAAGATAAGTCTTCGGGTTGATCAGACCACAACCAGGACACTGCTTGGCTACAAAAGGGTCGCCAACGAAATTCCCTTCCAGAAAACTGTCAGTCCCTGAGGTCGTAGCCATGGATAATACATTGATCTTTTTTATTTTGAGACAGACACTGTCGCCTATTTCAGCGCCTTCGACAGCAATGGGGTGGGTGACTTCGTGCCCGCTGGCATAGTCAGGCGTAATCATCGCTCCCCAACATCCTGGCGAAACGCAGGCCACAATCGTACCACCGTTTGCGACCGGACCGGCCATCGGTTCTTTCGGGTCCAGGACCCAAGCCATTTTTGATGTGTGTACAATAAGATTAGCCATCTTCAGTCCTCCATGATTTGTTATAGAAAATAGTTGGCTCAGAGATCAAAGGAGTCTGAAAAGTTATTATCTAATTTTCCAGTTATCTCCAAACCTCAGCACATCTGACAAACAAAGCTTAATTGTGGGAGGCCGTTTCTAGCTGGTTATCCTGCATGTTTGAGTGCTATCTAAAAGCTTGCTATCATCCCATGGCAGCTTAACCTTCCAATTTTTCGGCTCGTTTCCATCCCATCTCCAGTGAGGAAACAGCACGGAGGTGAGTCCACACCTTCACTACCTGAAATTGTTAATATATTATCTTAAATTCTGCACTATATTCTTTAGAATGGAGCGAATTTGACTATACTATTTGTCTACTTTTAAAAGATTTGAAAAATCAGGCATGCCCCAATTCAATATTCGGAGATAATTCCAGAAAATTAATAATCTGGAAGAACTGAACCGCTACGCGGAAAAAACACCCCAGCTGCACTCATTGCATTCGTGCGCTTAGAGCTGCCACTAAGACCGCGAGGCAGAAAACTGCCATCTGTTCTCAGCATGGAAGAAGTCAGTCGTCTACTGTCCAGTATTGAAAATTTCAAATACCGGGTTTTACTCTCAACAATTTACAGTGAAGGGCTTCGTGTTTCAGAAGCTATCTGAGCTTAAACCCGAACATATTGAAAGCGATCCTTCAAGAATGATGCTCAGAATTGAGCAGGGCAAGGGGCGCAAAGACCGCTATACTGTCCTGTCTGAGAGGCTCCTTTGTGAGTTCAGAGAATACTGGTATAAATATTCACCAAAACAGTGGCTCTTTCCCGGTCAGAACACCTCTACTCTTTCGCTATGGATCGAAGGGGATCAGGATGGTAGTTGACAGCAGATTGGAAGATACAGTCGATCTATTATCCTAAAAGAAGTTGAAACATTAAGGAGAGTTGCACTGGCAACCCTAGACTAATAGTATTCAGTAATAATCCTTAAATTTTCCCCTATGATTCTACTGGCAGGGCTGTCCCAAGTGCGTGGAATACACACTAAGGCGATAAGTAAAAATAACTTGTACAGTTACAAGTAGGTTTTAATCTTAAATTGGTGAAATTTTATAATTCCATTCACCGTGAAAATTTTCACGCTCAATATTTAGCGATGCCATTTCTTCATGACTTATTTTGATTCCTTTTTCGTATTCGCTTTTATCTATTTCTGCTCGAATCTGTAACCCATTTTGGGTAGTAGTGTTTGCAATAAGGTTGACTATTGTACCAATACTATCAAGAGGTTTTCCTCTCCAGTTTTTACTTATAAAGGAGAACATTTGGTGTTCGATTTTATTCCACTTACTTGTTCCTGGAGGGAAATGGCAAACCTGAGTTGTCAGGTTTAGCTCGTTAGATTGCGCTTGAATCTCACGCTTCCACAATCTTGTTCTATGACCATTACTCCCGCCGCCATCCGCTGTTATCAGTAGGCTTGTTGCTTCTGGGTCTCACCTTTCTTCCTGCACACCCGATTCTGGCCCTACCGTAAAATTTGTAGGAAAAGAAATTCACACGCGATCGGACGATACTTTACCTTATCTGTACATCTCTTCACCGTGTGTGTGCCGACCTCTACTTGATATTTCTGTTGTGAGTCTCTGGTTCTCAGGAGGCCGAATGCCTAACGCATTTAAACTTGCTGCCCGTCCGAGATGGTTCCAGGTAATTATTTCTGGAATTATCAACATTTTAGAGTGCTCCATTTGCTGCTGATATTCTGGAAGTAACCTTGACAGTTCTAAAGCTCCACAATGCTCCTTTTCGGGCAGATTTTTTCGGTCCTTACCACTAATAAGATCATCAGGAAGAAGGTAAACTGTTCAACATAGCTGTACAGATTAGCTTACCAGTTAAAAGGTTACCCTCAAAACCGATGGTCGTTTAATTCCTGGATGGCATATTTATTCCCAACTAAATAGACTCGGGCTATTTGACATTTTGACTTAATACTTGGTTTCGTGGATCAATAGGAAATGGTTTAATAACCTTTTTACCTAACCCGAGTAAATCGGAACTTGTTAAAATGCTTGGATAAGTACCTTCACCAAATTATTTTCTGCCACAAAAACGCAGAAAATAATTTATAAGGTACTAAAAATATCCTTATTGGTACCATATATATAACAGTTGTGGTACTCTTCTGTATCTTTTTGATATTAAAAGGCATTTGTCTCACATTGTAGTGATTTGTGATCAAAAAAATACCTGAGATATGAATATATTTCTCAAGCTTTTATTCAAAATCTATAGGCAATGTTTTCTGACACACTATTACGTTTAGGGTTGTGCTGAAGTGCCAGCTTTAGACCATAGGTTCATAACCATAACAAAAGGAGCGCAGATGAAAAAAAATATCGTAGGTATGATTGCTGGAGTGGCATTACTGTTGCTAATTGGTGGAAATGCTATGGCTGAGAGTGATTGTATCGGCTGTCACACAAAAGTATCACCTGGAATGGTGAAAGACTATAGCGTAAGTGCCCATGCACAAAATGATGTTGTGTGTTCAACATGTCATGGAGAAGATCACAATTCTGCAGATGATTTCAAAAAGGCAAAACTCCCAGATGAACAGGTCTGTGCAGAATGTCATGAAGACCAATTTGATCAATTTTCCCACGGTAAACACAATTTCGGGTGGACATCATTGAATGCTATCCCGGCAACCCATGCTGCACCAGATGAGCTGATTGAAGGTGGTCGTGGTTGTGGCGGATGCCATAATATGGGTATCAAATCTGAAGAACAAAAAAAAGATCAATTGGCAAAAGGATATCGTTACCAGACCAACTCCTGCGATGAATGTCACACTAGGCACAGTTTTTCTAAAAAAGAAGCCCAAAATCCAAGAGCTTGTCAACAGTGTCACATGGGATATGATCATCCGCAGTGGGAGATGTGGTCAAGTTCAAAGCATGGTATGCGCTGGTTTGCAAAACAAAACGGTGACCTTCCAGAAGGTGCTGTTGCCCCAACATGTCAAACCTGTCACCTCCCGGATGGAAGTCATACCAACGAAACAGCCTGGGGATTCCTTGGTGTTCGCTTGCCTTTGCCCGATGATAAACAAGCAGCAGCGGATCGAGTTACCATCCTGAAGGCTCTCGGTGTTCTTGATCCTGAAACTGGCAATCCTACTCCTATCCTTGATGCTGTTAAAGCAGTTAGAATGGTTAAACTTGATCAGGAATCATGGCAAAAAGAGCGAGACAAAATGCTCAAGACCTGTTCCCAATGTCATTCCCCAAGTTATGCTAAGCAACAGCTCGACATGGGTGACTCTATAATGATGAAGGCCGACAGATTAATGGCCGAAGCCATAGAAACAATAGCTGCTCTTTATAAAGACGGTATTATAGAAAAGCCAGCTAATTATCCAGCTAATTACCCATTTCTCCTCACTTTTATGCATACAAACGGTGAGAGCTGGGATAAGGACCTTGATAAACTATCATACATAGATCAAGTGCTCGTTGAGATGTATATGAAGCATCGTATGCGAGCATATCAAGGGTTTTTCCATGTCAATCCAGATTATGCTTACTGGTATGGCTGGAATGAAATGACCAAAGATCTTGGCGAAATTAAAGAGTTGGCAAAAAGCATGAGAGCGCAGCATAATAAGTAGTGTTTCCCATATTGTTCATTGTACGTAAAGCGGTTGTCCATAAACGGACAACCGCTTTTTTTCTGATCAATATAGCAAAAAGTAATTCACGGAAAGGTTGGTCAACCTCTATAGAAGGCTGGATGTACTCAGGAAGAAGGTTAATTTGCAGGTTTGTCTTAGTGATTAAGATTGCCATTGGCTTTCTATCGCTTTATTCCACGTGTGTCTCAGTCTGTTCAAGGCCAGAGAGGGTAAAAAAGTATAAACTGGAAGACAAAATCTATTTTGGAAACTAACCCCGAAGAGCGGGACAAGTACCTTGGAGATATTTCTAACCACATAATTTTAAAATACATTACTTAGTTTCTTGTTTTTTATAACAGGATTTCTGGAGTAAGGTACTAAAATTCGAGCCCATTATAGTCCAATAGGTTGAATTTTATTGAAAGCGTTTCTATAGGAAAACTAAAGCTAGTGGTGCTTCACATGTCCTAAGAAATCCTTGAGTCTATCCGATTGTGGATTTTTCATCACTTCACCAGGTTTTCCTTCCTCGACAATTCTTCCATCATCCATGAAGATCAGTCGGTCACCGACTTGAGCTGCAAACCCCATTTCATGGGTAACAACAACCATGGTCATGCCGCTGTCTTTAGCTATGCTTTTCATGACATCCAGTACTTCACCTATCATTTCCGGGTCCAGAGCCGAAGTCGGTTCATCAAACAGTAGAACTTTGGGGCTGACTGCCAATGCTCTGGCAATGGCAACTCGCTGCTGTTGTCCACCAGAAAGTTGGCCAGGGAACTTGTTTTCAAATGCAGCCAGGCCAACTTTGTCAAGCAGATCCCTGGCAATATCTGCTGCTTTGGGCTTGTCAATTTTCCTCGCCTTGCAAGGACCGAAAGCGACGTTATCAAGTGCTGTCAAGTGTGGAAAAAGATTGAATTGCTGAAAAACCATCCCAACCTCCAGCCGTATTTGACGTATCCTTCTCCTCTCAGCAGGGATCCTGATGCCGTCAACGACCAGTTCCCCATTCGATATTAGTTCCAGGCAGTTGATGCAACGGATCAAAGTAGACTTCCCGGACCCGGACGGACCAATGACCACAACCACCTCACCTTCCTGAATAGTAAGGTCGATATTGTGCAACACTTCTGTCTCGCCAAAGGATTTACACACATTTTTCAATTCAATAATGCTTGACATCATTTTCTCGTCTTTTTAGGTGAAGCTGGATTCAGAAAATCTTCATCTTTTTCTCGATTCGGCGTAACGACATGGCTAACACTGATGTCATGATCAGGTACATAACAGCCACTGTCAGCCAGATTTCAAGCGCTCTGAAATTGCTGGCCATAATCTCCTGGCCCTGTCTAGTTAACTCACCAACCCCGATAACAATAAAAAGCGAGGTGTCTTTGAGGCTGATGATGAACTGATTGCCAAGAGGAGGGATCATTCTTCGAAAGGCTATTGGACCAATTACATGCACGATCAGTTGAAAACGACTGATACCAAGTGACATTCCGGCTTCCAGAAGACCCTTGTCCACGGAGATGACCGAGCCCCTGACGATTTCCGCAATATAGGCTCCGGCATTGAAGATAATGGTAATAACTGCGGCAGTTAAAGCATCGATACGAAAGCGATCGATATCTAAAACAGCTTTGACCAGCATGGGAAAGGCAAAATAGAGAAACATTGCCTGGACTATGATCGGTGTTCCACGGATCGTCTCAACATAGCCACTGGATATATAGCGAATCAAAACGCTAATCGGCTTGGAGATGCCGTGTGGTTCTTCTCCGAGGGCTTCTGTGCCAGCGATACGACCCAATCCGGCTAAAATACCGCAGGCCATACCGCCAACAATTCCCAGGATAGTTATGATCCAAGTTAGTTTGGCTCCTTCAAGAAGAGCAGGCAAAGATTCGACAATAACTGAAAATTCAAAACCCATAATTCGACTCTTCTGTAGAAGTTGCTACCTGGGGGGCGTTCTCACAAACTAGGACCCCTCCTGGCAAGCTGGTGCTGAAGGGATCCTGATCTACACTTTTTTCTGTGATGAAAAAATGGATTCAACATAGGTCAGTTTACTTTTTCGTTCAGACTATTCCGGATCAGCATTAAACCATTTTCTAAACAAATCAGCGTAAGCGCCGTCTTCCATCATTTGTAGTAGTGCAATGTTTACCTTGTCACGTAACGGACTCCCTTGTGGGAAGGCAATACCGTACTGAGCTGCTTTGACCTCGGACCCGACAGCTTTAACCTTACCGTTACCAGCAGTTTTGATATAATAGAGAACATTCGGGGTATCATGCATTGCTGCATCAGCACCACCGGTTACAACTTCAAGATAGGCTTGATCGATATTCGGGAACTTAACGATTTTCTTCGCACCGAGGGTTTCAACATACTCAACGGTTGCTGTCCCGAGTTTGACAGCAACAACTTTGCCTTTCAGGTCAGCAGGGGCCTTGATATCCTGGTTGTCTGCAGGAACCATGACTTTTAGCCCAGCTCTGAAATAAGGATGAGAAAAGTCAATTTTCTCTTCTCGGGCAGATTTGATAAAGATCGCCGCCAGGGCAACATCGAGGTTTCCGGTCGTCAAGCCTGGAATCAGGCCATTAAAATCCATCGGCTTCAGTTCATATTCAACACCAATGCGTTTTGCTATCTCTGCCCACAGATCGATATCAAAGCCCGTGTATTTTCCATCTTTACCTTTGTATTCAAAAGGAACGAAAGCTGTGTCTGTACCGACATACAATTTCTCAGCAAAAGCCGTCCCAAACATGGAAATCATTAACCCCATAACAATCAACGAAACTACTCTTTTCATAATGTTACCTCCTGTATCTAGTTATATCCCATAGCAATTATAAAAAAGGGACAGTGAATATCTATGATGTAGGAACCTGGTACTCCATCTCCATACTTTATCTAAAATGGCGTTCTTACAAGGAAACATGTCAATTAAACAAAGTCAAGCACTCAAGTTTTCTCTGCCTGTTTTCAAGAAACATTCGGGCTAGGAGGCAGCGAGCCAGAAGTCAGCCTTCTTCATAAATTTCTGCACACCTTCCTCATCAAGCTCATCGCAAAAATTTGCATAAAACTGTCTGCTAAATTCCCGAGGGTCACTGCTGCGGGCGAGAAGGATGCAGGCTTTGGCATAGACGCTCTCCAGTGTCATATCCAGTGACGACAGGATTCCCATTTGTAGGGCTTTGACACCTAACTCATATTTCGACAAATCGGTACTGCCGTACGGTGAATGTGTTTTTGCAATAACGATTGCTTCGTTCTCATTGGCCCAGCCCGAGAGAACTTCCACCAATTCTTTACGATGCCCGCTCATACCGTATATGAGGACGATCAGTACTCGGAGGTCTGAATTATCGAGATAGTTCTTCAGCCAAACCGGGTTCGTAGTGTGGGTCAGGCAGTAGATATCCAGTGCCTCGGAAACCTTTGTACTGAATGTTTCAGATTCTCCCCTGTTAATGGAGTAGTCGTTTAGTTGGAAGTTGGAGGTCGAAATCTCGTCCCTGATATTTGAGGCAAAGGCATCTACACAGTCAACACCGATATTTATTTTTGTAGCTCTGACTGCCTTGATTATTTTTCCATTGAAGACAACCCATACACCGCAATTGGAGGTTGACGCAGCAAGTAAGGCTGTCTCCAGATTTCCGATCACATCACTTTTATCGTCCTCAAGGGTTTTCTGGGCACCCGTGACAATGACCGGTTTCTGAATTCCCTGCAGCATAAAGGAAAGCATACTGGCGGTGTAGGCAAGAGTGTCCGTGCCGTGGGTAACTATAAACGCATCATGTTTATTGTAGTTGTCCCAAATCGTTCCAGCGATCTTCTGTATATGCGGAATCTGCATACTGGCACTGTCAATTCCGAATTCACCGAAGGGAGATTGTGCTGGGGCAATATGGCGATCCCCTGTAAGTTCCCGATCAATTTTACCCAGCAAATCCGCAAAAGAGCGTTTTGGTCTAAAGCCCGTTTTTGATTCAGCGGATGCGATCGTACCACCGATATGAATGGGAAGAATGCTGTTTCTTTTCATTATTTACTCCTCCTGCGGTTACAAAAACAGAACTAACCCGCATTTCTCATGCACATTGTGTCAATTTTCTGAAAGTGTTTTCATTGTAATAGCTTGCCACCCGTTCGATTTGACGAGAAATTTTACACAATGTTCACCAAAGGCCAGCAGATATGATCACATTTTCCGCGTAGTTACCCCAGTAAACATAGACTACTATAGTTCACAGGGGTGCTTCTTGTATATGTAATCATCTTTGCTGGTGAGAAATCCGGGCTAATCGTGGCAACAATAAGAGTAGAGCGCTGGACACTATTCATGATCTCGCCTCTTCTAAATTTTATGTTTTATTCAATTTTCTAGCAGACAAAATATACTAGTTTGAATACTACCTGTAATTGTTTAATTGAAGTCATTCTTTAAGGGTGTTTTGAATAATAAGAATTGGATAGTTTTTGCCCAGATCATTCTCGGGTTTGCTGAACATAGGGATGTTTTAGATTACCGTTTTTAGGTGAAACTGCTGCCGAAAGGAGTGCAGATGAATAGTCTTCGTTCATGAAAAAAACGAGGTTTTACGACCTTGTCGATTTTCTCTTGACTACTCTGAAGGAATGCACTTATTAGTACGACCGTATGAATTTTGTTGGTTTGTGACTTTTTTGTAAAAACAACCACAAAGATCCAAGACATTAACAGTATCAAAAACCCAAAGGAGAATACCTGCTCAATGGCTAATTTGAATGAGATTAAAAAAGAGCTTGAGACCGTCGATGCCACAAAGATCTTTTTTGTCGACTTCAACGGTAGAATCATGAGTCTGCCAGTTAATCCAGATAACATTGAATCTATCCTCGAAAACGGCATCGGTTTTGACGGCAGCTCTATTGCCGGGTACGGGACTGTCGACAGTAGTGATCGTCTCCTGTTTCCAGATCCTGAAAGTTTCAAAGTTTTGAAATTCTCAGATGAAACTGTCGGGTTTTTCATTGCCAGTATTTACAATGAAAAAGATAAACCAGCCCAAGCAGATCCAAGAGCCATACTGAAAAATATTTTGGCTGAGGTGGAACGCGAATTCGGTTTCAAATTCCTCGTGGGGCCGGAACATGAATTTTTTCTGCTAAACAATGATGCAAACCTGGAAAACCTGCATACGGATCAAGGCCTCTACTTTCAATCAAGTCCCCATGATAAAGGGGAAACTGTCAGAAACAGCATAATTAAGACCCTGAAAGATTGCGGAATTGCATTCGAAAAAACTCACCACGAAGTTACTCCATCCCAGCATGAAATAAACCTCGAACCCACCGATCCCCTGAATGGTGCCGACCGTACTGTCCTTTTTAATTATGTCACCCAGAAAACCGCCGCGGAATTCGGATATCGAGCCACCTTCATGCCAAAACCCTTTGGTGGATATAACCGGAATGCTTTCCATCTGCATCTTTCGACTCAGGATCTCGACGGCAACAATGTTTTCTATGACAAAGACTCTGATCACAACTTAGGAACTATCGCCAGACAGTTTATTGGTGGTATTCTGAAATATGCCAGAGAAACATCAATTATTATGGCCTCCACCTTCAACTCATACAAGGCCTATGTAATTGAACGGGAAGCACCCATTATATGCAACTGGGGTTTTAAAAACCGAAGCTCTATGGTCAGGATTCCATACTGTCCAAATCCACAAAGCACCAGGATTGAGCTCAGGAGTCCTGATCCAGCTGGAAATGTATACCTTCAGGTGGCCGTCTTGATAGCAATGGGCATGGAAGGAATCAGAAATAAAATTGAAGGTGAAGAACACTCCACAGGTAATATTTCCAGTAAGGATCTATCCACTAAGGTGTGGGATAAACGTTTTTTACCCAAGAGCATGTATGAAGCACTGGCGGAGGCTGAAGGGAGCTCGTTTCTAAGACAGACTCTTGGAGACGAGACCTACCAAAACTACATGACATTGAAGATTCAGGAGTGGGAGGGGCATCGAACCCATGTCACCCATCGTGAACTGTCCATGTACCTTGATAGATAAGATTTACAACATCCCCTTAATAGAGAAGGAAGAAATAGATGGAAGAATGGATTGAACAACTCCAAAACAGTGTTAATACACTGGAAAGATTATCGGCGTTCATCAACATCACCCCTGAGGAAAAGGAGGCTATTGAGACGTTGAATACCAAATGGGGAACATCACCCTATTTTGCCTCTCTGATGGATCGTGACGACCCTAATTGCCCAATTCGTAGGCAGGTACTCCCTTCTTTACAGGAAACCGTCAATAAATACGGAATCGAAAACTACCTCATATGGAAAGAAAACAGAGACACAGAAGAAGTTCGACCCGATAGCATCGCACGACAATACCACGACAGGGTGGCCTTTACTGTGACAGATGTCTGTGTCAACTACTGCCGTCACTGTTTCAGAAACGAGCTCGTGGTCAACAGAGATCTTCAGCTCCGCATGGATGTAGAGGAAGGATTAGAATGGATTCGTGAGCATACAGAAATTCGGGATGTATTGGTTACCGGGGGGGATCCGTTTGTTCTTTCTGACCAAAAAATTGAATATATTATTAAAAAATTACGGGAAATCCCTCATCTCCAGATGATTCGATTCGGAACGCGGGCACCCATCGTCTTACCCCATAGGATTACCCCAGGCTTAAAAAAAATACTGAGCCCATACCACAAAATCCCAATCTGGATTAATACCCAGTGCAATCATCCCAATGAAATCACAGATAAAACAGCTGAAGCTGTGTTTGATCTGCTCACCTGTGGTGTCAATGTCGGCAATCAGGCGGTACTGCTAAAAGGCATTAATGATGATGTAGAAACATTCCGCGAACTGCATCAGAAATTACTCCGGGTACGAATTCGCCCCTACTATGTATTTTACTGTGAACCGGCGCCAGGCATCGATCATTTCAGGACAACCGTGGAAAAAGGTGCGGAACTCATCCGGGATGCCATACGCGGACATACAACAGGTCTCGCTCAACCTATGTACGTGATCGCTACGAATATAGGTAAAATTCCGTTGATGCCTGATTATTATATCAAAGGAAAAGATGAGAAAGAGTATACCCTTGAGAATTATAAAGGTGTCACAACAAAATGGCCAAACATGCCGGAATAGAAATCTATAAGATGGTTTGCAGCGTTAATATTGCCAGTTTGTAGGTACGAGTATTCTATTGACGCTCCAAATTAACCTTCCTGCCACTACGACCGTGAGTCGGGGGGGGCCTATGTAAAGCGCGGCGTTTCAGATTGTATTGAAACACCGCGCTCATACATTGTTAAGAGCTGCCTTGAGCGTTCAGAACATCCGTAAATATGTGACGATAATCTCTGCCCGATCATCCGATTTTCAGTTCAGAATACTCTTCAGAAGCCCCAAGACTTTTTTTACTACAATCAGCCGAGGTCAAAGCGGTCAAGGTTCATTACCTTGATCCAGGCCGCCACAAAGTCATGGACAAACTGCTCCTGCGAGTCTGCACTTCCGTAGATTTCAGCCAGGGCGCGGAGTTCGGAGTTTGAACCGAAGATCAGGTCGACACGAGTGCCGGTCCACTTAGACTCACCCGTTACGCGATCACTGCCTTCAAACAGATCTTCGCCTTCAGAGACCGCTTTCCAGGTAGTACCCATATCGAGCAGGTTTACGAAGAAGCCGTTGGTTAGCGCATCTTGTTGGTTGGTGAAGACACCGTTTTGGGAATGATCGGAGTTGGTATTCAAGACGCGCATACCACCAACGAGAACTGTCATCTCGGGCGGGGTCAGTGTCAGCAATTGTGCCCGATCGACCAGCATCTCCTCAGCCGATACTGTGTATTTGGTCTTGAGGTAATTGCGAAAACCATCTGCTTCCGGCTCCAGAAGAGAGAAGGCCTCAATATAGGTTTGCTCCGGTGAGGCGTCCATGCGACCCGGTTTGAACGCAACCGTCACATCGTGACCACCATTCTTCGCCGCTTGCTCAACACCCGCGCAGCCCGCCAACACGATCAGATCAGCCATGGAGACCGTCTTGTCAAACTCGATTTGGATACCTTCAAGTGTCTTCAACACGTTCGCTAATTGATCCGGCTGGTTGGCCTCCCAATCCTTCTGGGGCGCCAGACGTATGCGGGCACCGTTCGCACCGCCACGCATGTCGGAACCACGAAAGGTCGAAGCCGATGCCCAGGCCGTTGAAACCAGCTCGGAGATTGACCGGCCAGAATCAAGGATCTTGCCCTTAAGTGTGGCGATGTCATTATCATCGATCAGTTCATGATCGACTTCAGGGATCGGATCTTGCCAAATCAGTTCTTCGTTAGGAACTTCCGCGCCGAGATAGCGTGAGCGAGGGCCCATGTCGCGATGGGTCAGCTTGAACCACGCGCGGGCGAAGGCGTCTGCTAACGCTTCCGGGTTTTCATGGAAGCGTCGTGCAATCGGCTCGTAGATTGGGTCCATCCTCATAGCCATGTCCGCGGTGGTCATGATGATCGGGACCCGCTTCGACGGATCGTCAGCTGCCGGAGCGAGATTGTTGTCAGTTGCCTCCTTCGGCGTCCACTGCTGGGCGCCGGCGGGACTCTTGGTCAGTTCCCACTCGTTGCCGAACAGCATGTCCAGATAGCTGTTGTCCCACTGCGTCGGGGTCGGGGTCCATGATCCTTCCAAACCGCTGCCAATCTGATCAGCACCTTTACCGCTGCCATGGCTGCTCTTCCAGCCGAGGCCCTGTTCTTCGATACCAGCAGCCTCGGGCTCAGGCCCGACCAGCGCCGCATCGCCAGCGCCGTGGCATTTGCCAAAGGTGTGTCCGCCAAGGGTGAGCGCGACTGTCTCCTCATCGTTCATTGCCATGCGCGCGAACGTCTCCCGAACATCCCGGCCGGACGCGATCGGATCCGGTTCGCCGTTGGGCCCTTCCGGATTCACGTAAATCAGACCCATTTGCACGGCGGCGAGAGGACTTTCCAGGCCACGGTCGCCCGTATAGCGTTTATCACCAAGCCAGGTATCCTCTGTTCCCCAATAGATGTCTTTCTCCGGCTCCCATATATCCTCACGTCCGCCGGCGAAACCGAAGGTTTTGAATCCCATCGATTCCAGAGCGACATTGCCGGCGAGAATCATCAGGTCGGCCCAGGAGATTTTCCGGCCATGCCTCTGCTTGATCGGCCAGAGTAGCCTGCGTGCCTTGTCAAGGTTTACGTTGTCGGGCCAACTGTTGACGGGCGCAAAGCGCTGGTTACCGGTCCCTGCGCCGCCGCGGCCGTCCCCGGTACGGTAGGTACCAGCACTGTGCCATGCCATGCGGATGAAAAACGGCCCATAGTGGCCGAAATCCGCCGGCCACCAGTCCTGTGAATCGGTCATCAGCTCATGGAGGTCTTTCTTCACGGCATCGAGGTCAAGACTTTTGAACTCTTCAACGTAGTTGAAATCCTTGTCCATCGGATTGGACTTGGAGGAATGCTGGCGCAGTATATCCAGCCGTAACTGGTTCGGCCACCAGTCTCGGTTCGACGTGCCTCTGCCGGCTGTGTGTTTGTTGGCTCTACCCGTAATCGGGCACTTGTTGTCTCCACTCATAATGTTATCTCCCCTTGTTGTATGAATTTTTTCACGGTGCTGCCATGAATATAGTACATTGGCGCCCTGAATATGTTTGTGATTAGAGCTCCAGTCGACTCCAGGATTACAAATTCCATAAATTCCCTATCTATACAGCCCCCTCATGGAGCACCAACATTGTTTGTTAATATGGGGGCCATGACGATTCCTCCGACCTTTATGAAAGAATTCTTTATCTTCCTTTCTCAACGCATTCTAGACAAACGCCTCGCTCCTCAACGTGAGTTGCTCCAATCTCACCAAGAGAGCCTACCAAATCAGGTAGTGTCTCTGGCTCTTGTATTCGAATTTTGCGCTGCATAATTTCGTGAGGTAGAACCTCTTCTTTTACCAGATAGGCAATGAAGGCACAGAGGGCTCTGAGATACCCTATCACTGATACAGGTCGTAAACCCCTGGTTTGCCTGACTCTCAGATTGATTCTTCGGTTGGCGGTTGGTACGTCTTTTTGTACATTGATGGTTTCAGTCATTTTCGTCTCCTTCTTCTTTTATAGAAAAAACAGGACGTTAATGACCAAAGTATACTATTAATTTAGTACCTTACTCCTGAACTTCTGCAATTAAAAACAAGAAACCGAGGAATGTCTTTTGAAATTATGTTGTTAGATATATCACCATGGTACTTATACCCCTTGTGGGGTGTTAGCTCCATTTCTTGCCTAGGTCGTCAAGCCCAGCTTTCCCAAGGTCTTCCGGAGACATCGCAATTCTAAACTCACAATCTGCGTTAAAGTTCAAGAAAAATGGTTCCGAAAAAGATGGAATTTGTGAAGGGTCATCAATATTCACGATTGCCACGGCTCCCCGAGTACCACCTTGCTCTGTGAAATATATGCTTTCTGGATTCAATTCTTTAATAATTTCCTTTATAATATCTCCCGCTTTACCCTCTCTTACAAGCGTGTTGAACGGCTCGTGAGGAATTTTAACATTCAATAGTATTCGCATTTTGATTTCACCTCATTATTTTAAGAATTTCAAAGAAAACATCCCACTGCTGGAAACATATATTTATGAGATAATTGACAATTATTTGACAACTTCCATCATGTTGTATGCAGATGTTTCAACATTACCACTAACAACACAGAAAAAACCTGTGACACAGTCACTATAAGAATTAACAGAGGATAAACAATAAATTTGATTGAATGATCAGCGTGAAACATTCAATCTTTTATCTGTGCAAACACTTAGCAAGGTTTCCCGATCGGGGATCTTTGATATGACAGGTTGCGAGGAAGTAGTTCAAATAGAAGCCATGGCGGTATGGATCCTGACCCTTAGTTGCCCTCAAGTGAAAATTCAGGTTCATACCCCACAGTGACCGAGCTCGATGCGTTGTTACGGATACTGAGGAAATGTTCGTTGTTTTTATCAAAAGGGCAGATCGGGGTAGTGCAGCGTTCAAATCCAAACTTTGTGTAAAAGCCGGGGGCACCCAGGACGAAGAGTGTTTTTTCCTTAATTTCTTTTTGTCGCAGGGAGAAGCGAAGCAACTCGGAGCCGATTCCCTGATTTTGCATTTGTGGTGTCACTGCCAGCGGTGCGAGATGCAGTCCGCACACTTCTTTTCCGTAAAAAGCCTTGGAGTATGCAATGTATGCTACAGCCTTGTTGCGATGAATACATATCCACTCGTGCAGGAGTTTTTCACTTTTATGGAGGTTATCAAACAATCGGATTTCATATTTACTTCCAGGAAAGGCCTTCCGCAGTAGAGCTGAAACCTTTGGATAATTTTCAGGGGTGAGTTTGCGTATTTTCATTATTACAGGTCTTGACTGTGCTAACACCGGTTAACGGTAAAAATTCCTGCACTCTTTTCAGTGCCAGCATGATGGGTTTAAGTACCTTGGCGGTATATGTAACCACTTAATTATAAATCATATTACTCAATTTCTTGTTTTTATCATAGAAGTTCAGGAGTAAGGTACTAACACCGGTAAACGGTAAAAAATTCCTGCACTCTTTTCAGTACTTGCTTGAGGGGTATAAGTGCCTTGGTGATTACTTTAAGTTCCTAATTTCAAACGACTCTTCAGATTTCTTGTTTTAATGACTGGTTTTCAGGAGTAAGGCACTAAATAACGTAGAGTTAAAATCAGAGATCATGTAGAAAGACATGAACAAACGAGTGATGACAAAATCGAGAATTATTCAATACGAGTTGAGCCAGCCTCACTCTTTTATTTCAAGAGACCCTTGAGAAACACTGAGGTCTGCCATACTGTACAACAACAAATGTGCACGATCTAACACCGGTTAACAGTAAAAATGCTGCACTCTTTTCAGTACCAGCTTGATGGGTATAAGTACCTTGGTGGTATATGTAACCACATAATTTCAAAACACATTACTCAGTTTCTTGTTTTTTACACCCCTCAAGGGGGTACTGAAAAGAGTGACAGGATTTCTGGAGTGAGGTACTAATCTCATTAAGTCGCACGCAAAATTTGCAGTTTGTATTGATAAATGAACCATAATAAACTGAGGAGAATTACGATGATGAAAAAAGCTCCATACTGGATGCTGGCAGGCTTGCTGACTGTTTGCATGCTCTTCCCGACCACCTCTTTTGCGGCGGGAAAAAAAATAAAAGTCGCTTTTGCACTGCTCTGGACTATTGATGACCAGGGTTGGACCACGGGGCATTATCGAGGCATTCAGTACTTGACTGAGAAAATGGGTGACCAGGTCGAGATCGCATACACTGAAAAAGTCAGGGCTGCTGATGCCGAACGAGTATTCCGTGGCTATGCCGCTCAAGGCTATGACCTGATTTTCGGAACCACCTTCGAACATATGGACGCACTGATTCGGGTGGCCAAGGATTATCCGGATATTCGGTTTGAGCACTGCTCGGGTTACAAAACTGCACCGAACATGGGCAACTATTTCACACGGATGTATCAGGGCGAATACCTGGCCGGGTATATGGCAGGGCTGATGGGGTTTAAAAACATTGGAACAGTTGCCACCCAGCCGATACCCGAACCGGTCAGGGGGATTAACGCCTTTACTATCGGCCTGATCAAGGGACTTGACGAAGCTGGTGTTAAGTATGACGTAGCAAAACTTAACACGGTGGTGTGGCTCAAATCCTGGCGCGACCCTATTAAGGAGACCACTTTGGCTGAAACCCTGGTGGCCCGCAAGCATGACCTGATTCGTCAGATGGCCGACACTCCGGATAGCTCCAAGGCGGCCTGTGCTGCAGGTGTTCCTGCTATCGGTTACGGCACAGATGCGGCAGCTGCCGGAGCTGACTGTGCCCTGGTCTCGTCCCTCTTTAACTGGGGTCCATATTATGTAAATACAGTCAAAGCTGTCATAGAGGGAACCTGGAAGCTGCGTGAATATTGGGGTGGCTTCGAAGAACAAGGCATTCAGCTGAGTCCTTTTGGCGGCAGCGTACCTGAGCCGGTTCAGAAAAAAGTAATGGCGGAGATGGAAAAGCTCAACAAGGGCGAGGATACAATTTTTTCAGGCCCGATTATGGATCAGAGTGGCAATATACTTTACGCAGAAGGAAGTTCTGCCAGTGATAAGGAGTTGCTGACTATGCGTGTGCTGGTTAGGGGCGTAAAGGGAAAAATCCCTCAGTAACGGTAAATTGTAATACCGAGACCGGTATTTGGTAGAAACCCGCAGGTAGTTTTTTTGGGAGGTGAGTATGGATATCCTCGAAGGTCTGGAATCCGGTGAAAAATTCCGCCTCAGTGTAAAAGGGCTGGAATACGACATCGAATTACCCATTGTACGTATCCCTTCAAATGGGCGAGTGCTGAAAATAGCCTCTCTGAATCTGGTAGGTCAGACTCGCCTGAATGCCGACCTGGGGCGATTGCTGGCGGAAAAGATCCGTGCAGTTGTACCTGATCTGTCCAAGGTGGCAATTTTGACGGTAGTGGAAAAAGCTCTGCAAGTTACTCAGGTTGCCGCCGAAGCTCTCGGAATCGATGCAGTCGCGGTGGCCTACAACAGGGTCAAACCGCACATGGAACCGGATCGCAGGCCCGTAATTCAGGTCGGGTCCGATTCCATCACCAGCGGCAGAAAATTTCTCGCCCTCTATGAACGGGACATGAGTCTGCTTGCCCGGGCCGAGTCGGTAATCCTGATTGATGATGTGGTCTCCACCGGGGGAACATTTCTTGGCCTGGCTGACATTCTCGAAGAGGTTGCGCGTCAAAAACAGCAGCCGCCGCCGGTGGTGAGTGGTATTTTCTGCGTGGCGGTCGAAGGTGATTCCCCGTCACTGCTTTCCACGCCGATTCACTCCCTCGCCACATTGCCCAAACCAGTAGTGGAGTAGCTCTTTCGATGACGCCAGAAAAGATGCCCATGCCGCTTCTCGCCTGTAAGGGAGTGGTCAAGCGTTTCGGCTCGGTGACTGCCAACCGCGATATAAACCTTGAAGTCTATCCCGGCGAGATCCTGGCTATATTGGGTGAAAACGGGGCCGGAAAGAGTACGCTCATGTCGGTAATAGCCGGTCGCTATCGTCCCGATGAAGGGGAGATTGTGGTCAATGGGAAGGCAATGCGCTTTTCATCTCCGGCACAAGCCCTTAGCCATGGGGTCGGCATGGTTTACCAGCGCTTCATGCTGATATCCAATTTGACCGTTGCAGAGAATATACTGCTGGCGGCTGATGCCTGCGGCAAAACCACAACACTTAAACTGATAAGACAGGAAATCCTTGAGTTGGGGGATCGCTACAGTCTGGATATTCTTCCTGACCGTAAGATAAGCGAGCTGTCCATGGGAGAGCGGCAGCGCACCGAAATTCTCAAGCTGCTCGTGCAGTCCGTCAGGGTGCTGATATTCGACGAGCCTACAGCCGTATTGGCCCAGCCCGATGTTGAAAGCTTTTTCTCAGTTCTGCAAAAATTAAAAGCCGATGGTCGCGGCATACTGTTCATCACCCACAAGCTGGAAGAAGTACTGGCAGTGGCCGACCGTATTGCCATCCTCAGAAGCGGCCGGATTATTGCCCACACAAAGCCAGACAGAATAGGCAGCAGGCACGATCTTGCCCGTCTCATGGTCGGCAGGGAGATGGTTTTGCGTGTGGACAAACCGCAGGTCAATTTCGGAGAAGCTATCCTGGAGGTATCGGGACTTACGGGACCTCAGACGATGGGACGTCCTGCCTATGAAGATATTACATTTTCCGTTAAGCGCGGCGAGATACTGTCCATTATCGGTGTTGCCGGAAATGGACAGTCCGCTCTCAGTGAGGCTGTTAACGGCCTGGTGCCGCCAAGCGGAGGCAGGGTCTGTTTTCTGAACAAATCCTACGATGCCGCCCAGTGGAGTACTCAACGGCACCGCCAAATCGCTTATGTCCCTGCTGACAGGCATCAAGCGGGAAGCATATCTGATATGGATCTTGCAGAGAACTTCCTTCTCACCCGGCTAGAAGATTCAGGTCAAGGTTTCTGGCTGGACAGTGACCAAATGGAAAAAGACGTTGAGGCGGCGGTGATGCAGTACAGTATTGTTGCTCACAGTACCCGGGCACAAGCCGGCCAACTATCCGGCGGAAATCTGCAAAAGCTTATCCTTGCCCGGGAACTGGCTAAAAAACCGGCACTCTTTGTTGCCGAACAGCCTACCCAGGGGCTCGATATAACAGCCACCGAAGAGGTCTGGCATGCCATTCTCGCCCAGCGCGACAGATCTGCAGTTTTGCTGTTTACCGACGATCTGAAAGAAGCACTTTCCCTGTCTGACCGGATAGCTGTCATGTTTTGCGGACGCATCCTGGAGATAATCAAGGCCTCTGACGCCGATTCTGTCGGCAGGATTGGGTTGCTCATGGCCGGTGCCAGGGGCTGATATGAAAATTAAAATTGAAAAACGGCATGATCAGCCGAAAAATAAAGCATTATGGACAGCTGTTATCTCTCTTGGGATTGCCATGCTTGGCGGAGCTCTAATTTTTCTGGTGTATGGCGTTAACCCGATAAAGGCTTACCTGGTCATGGCTCAAGGAGCATTGGGTTCTCGCCTCGGGGCAAGCGAGGTGGTGGTCAAGGCAATACCGTTGATGTTCACCGGCCTGGCTGTGGCCCTGGCCGCCACCATGGTGCTATGGAATATAGGCTGTGAGGGACAATTTGTATTCGGAGCGCTCGGTGCCACCTGGGCTGCCCTGTATCTCACCCCGGGCTGGCCGCCTTATGCTGTTCTTCCCGCAGTGATACTCTGCGGGGCTGCGGGAGGCATGTTCTGGGCACTTATTCCAGCGGTTCTAAGAGCGTACTGGCAAGTAAATGAAATTCTGACGACGCTGCTGCTCAATTATGTGGCCATTATTTTTATGGATCATCTCTATTTCGGACCCTGGCGTGACCCCGGCGGGTTTGGATTCCCGGGAACGGCCATCTTTCCAGATGCGGCAGCCATTCCCCGCTTTTTCGGTACCCGGATTCATCTGGGACTGTTTATTGCGCTCGGAATCACAGCGGTACTGCATCTTCTGATTCATCGGTCCAAGTGGGGGTTTCGGGTCCGGGTTATCGGTAAAGGGGCTGTTGCAGCTCATTATGCCGGAATGAAAATCAAGCGCGAGATCCTCCTTGTCATGGCATTCAGCGGTGCGTTAGCCGGCCTGGCCGGTATGTCTGAAGTGGCCGGTATCCACTACCGACTCCAGGAAGGAGTCAGTATCGGGTATGGCTACGATGGCATTATTGTAGCATGTCTTGCCGGTTTCAGGCCGAAAATGGTACCACTGTTTGCTCTTTTGCTGGGAGGGCTTATAATTGGTAGCGAACAGCTTCAGAGTTCCATGCATTTACCCGCATCCATCGCCCAGGTGCTTGAAGGTGCCCTGCTTCTCGGTTTTCTGGCCAGTGAAGCTATTTTACGCTATCGTATCAGGCCTATTTGGAGCAAGGAGCTTTCGCTTAACGCCAGCAGCTGACGCAGAATTATTGATGCCTTTGTACTTACTATTTTAACTCCGAAACTGTTTCGGTACCGCCATGATAGACGACATTGTCTTTATCTCTCAAATAACTATCAAATCGTCTGTCGGTGTCCTCTTTGCTGCCATCGGGGAGATTTTCACAGAGCGCAGCGGGGTGCTTAATCTCGGGGTGGAAGGCATGATGCTGGCCGGGGCATTGGCTGGTGCCGCCATTGGCGTGGCAGGAGGATCCCCTCTTGCAGCCATTTCGGGTGGCATTTTAGCCGGTGGGCTACTGGCCATGGTGCACTCATTTTTTGCCATAACTCTGCGGGCGAACCAGACCCTTTCCGGCCTGGCCATTGCCATTCTTGGGATCGGATTGAGCAGCTTCCTCGGTCGCCCGATCATCGGTGAGGTAGGCATCCGGCTCCGGGCGGTAGCGATTCCGTACCTTGAAAATATCCCTGTGGTAGGAGAAATATTTTTCAAACAGTCAGTTCTGGTTTATCTGGCCTATGTGCTCGTACCACTCTCCAGCTATGTACTTTTTAATACCAGATTGGGGCTTAAGATCCGTTCTGTGGGAGAAGACGCGGTATCAGCCGATGCCGTCGGAGTGAATGTAATCGGTATCCGTTACGGCTGCACTTTGTTTGGTGGGATGCTGGCCGGTCTCGGTGGGTGCTATCTCTCTCTGGCCTACACTCCGGGGTGGAAGGAGAACATGACCGCCGGCCAGGGTTGGATCGCTATCGCCATGGTAATATTTTCTCTCTGGTCGCCATATCGGGCTGTGTTCGGGGCCCTGCTTTTTGGAGGTCTGACAGCATTGCAGTTCTTTTTTCAGGCCACAGGTGTTGAGGTGATCCCAGTGTATATCCTGCTCATGCTTCCCTACCTGCTTACAATCGGCGTATTGGTGCTGGTAATGCGTTTCGGCAAATCAGGGAGAGGCGGCAGAACGCCGGGAGCGCTGGGTATCCCTTTTAGTCGCGAAGGATAGCTTTCAGGGTGCAAGGTATGTCTATGCCAGGAAACAGACTATAGTTTATGTCTATAAGAAAGATTCAATACGGCGCG
>CAXMTO010000164.1:0-7379 GCA_964196355.1 uncultured Myxococcota bacterium | reverse complement strand
TTTGCCTGATTTTTTTGCCTCGGAGGGATACAAGGGGTGATTGCCTTTAGGTTTTGCGTTGGTGATTTTCAGCCAGTTGTCATACAGTTGTGCTCCATTTTTTAAGTCCCCTTGCTGGTAATCAGCTGTTGGTTGAGCCTGACCTGCATCTGCAGCAAATACTACAGAAGTAACTATAAAAGATACTAACAAAAAGACAGACACCAAACCGACAACGCTGACTGAACGTTTCATATTATTTCTCCTGTTTTATTTCATTATGAAAGTTGAAAGTTTTTTTCCTGTGCCACATTGAGGCACCAATGAAAAGATAATAATCATTATCAAAAGATGTACAAGTTTTGTAGTTTTGAATATTTGTCTAAGAAATTAGAGATAGGTAGGAGTTTATGAAAATGCAAAAGATCAGAAGTCAATATATCTTGCCAACATCTTGGGTTTTGGTTTTCGTTTTCTGATTCAACATGTACACCGTACATCTTGACCTGACAGAAACACGATAGCGTGATTAAATTCCCTGGTCCAGTAATAAAAACCGGGCCGGGCCTGCAGAACAAGCTCATTCTCAAATCTTCATTGATAAAGAAAAGAATAGTAATAAATATGTATAAACTACCACAACCGTATCTCCAGCATTCCTGTCCTACCCATACCTTATCCAAGCATCTCTCCTGTATTGTATTCTAACCATTCATTTCTCAGACTAGGATATCGGATCACAAAGTAGTGGTGCTCTTTCCCAAATTCCTTGATCCTATGATGTTGGTGAAGAATAATACGGGATGCTAGCCTATAGTTATTGATATACTTTAATATTTATTTGACAGGCTTGTTGACCTGGAGTTTGGTTTTCTTTGTTGCAGTCTGGTTCCTTTTCATGCAGAATAAAAAAAGATGTTCAATCGATTTAACAACTTTTTATAATTGAGGCGCACATGATCGAATTATCCACAATTTTCTTTAAAGGTCTTGATGGCAATTTTCAAAAGCGTGGCTTGATTAAGTGTGTGCATTGTAACCATTATTATTCCATGCCAGAGTTCCATAAGGCTGTATTTCTTCATGGAATCTTTTTACTGGTTAGCTCAATCAATGGATATCTCGGCACCAAGTGTATCAACCCAAAATGCACCAGGACACTATCGTTTAAAGGCACCAGAGAAGAGGTTGATTACATTAAGAATGATTTGTTTTCTTGCCTTGATTTGGGAAGTTTTCAGATCCCTCAACCTGATTTACGCTACCATTCACCTCTCAAGTGGTCACCAGACCAATATTCCCGTCTCAAGCTATTTGATATCCTGCATTCAACTTGCAATATAGGGGGACTTTATACTGAAACTATTGATATGTACGGCGGGGCTCATGTGCAAGAGGAATCATACCTCGAAAGCGAATACTACAATTCTTATGTTGAAGGATATGGAGAGCCTATCGGAAATACTTTGTCGGTGTGGTGGTTTAAAAAAGAACAAGTTGAAAATCTCATTAAGATTGAAGACGAAAAACAGATAAGCATATTTCCAAGATATATCATGTTTGATCCCCTTTATTTAGAAGCTCATTCTTTCTGTTGGAATTATCACTTTAATCAAAAATTCTATGGTAGCCTGAATTTTCCTCAAGCAGCTGAAATTAGAACCGGAAACATAGCTAAGAACCTTATTGATCAAAACTATGACTTCGCCTTACTGTTGGACATTGCGCCTTATGCTACTGCCGGATCAACTCAAATGGTTGTCAACATAGCTGGTCATTCTTTTTCCTGGTTGAAAAAAGATATTGACAGGCTCAATAATGAATCAGAGCTAATGCAGCCCAGACTCATTGAACATGAGAAAATGATCGACGAACTCTGGAACAACTATCACACCCAATATATGCAGGAACAACTAACCAGGTTATCAACCGATTTCATATTTGAATACCTTGAAGCGATAGCGCGTACTGATTTTTCATACACTACACTCTGGGACTTGAAGTCAAATTATTTGAAAAATATTTATGATGCATACAAGTCTCGCAGGAAGAAGGCCCTCAACAAAAAAATAGCACGAGAAAAGATTAAAAAATGGATTGATAAAGAATGCCCGGCATTCCAGAAAATCATTTCCATAGATGACAATATCAATCAAAAAAAATTACAACTGACGAGACTGGCTGGAAGCCCCATGAAAAACAAAATCTTTCTTCTGCTTGGTGAATCGGGCACAGGAAAAACATTGTTTGCCAGGGGTGTTCACGATGTAAAATTCGCGGAGAGTAATCACAATGCAAGCGGAGAAGATGTCAGACCTTTTATGCAATTAAACTGTGCTACCTTCCCTGAAACCCTCTTGGAAAGTGAGCTGTTCGGATACACCAAAGGATCGCATGAGGGTGCGGACAAAGATAAACAGGGAAAGTTTGCTGCCGCAGATGGTGGTACCATTTTTCTTGATGAAATAGGGAATCTCTCAATTGAAAATCAAAAAAAAGTATTAACTGTGCTGGATGGTGATGAAAGAACCTTTTATCCCCTTGGAAGTAACAAGCCCGTTACAGTGGAAGTAACCACTGTTCTTGCCACAAATAAAGATTTAGCCGAAGAGGTAGAAAAAGGGAATTTCTTGTTTGATTTGTATATGAGGATCAATTTTCTGACTTATACGGTTCCTCCTTTGCGGGATAGAAGCAAGCAAGACATTGAATTGCTCATTGAATACTTGATTAAAAATATTGCAGAAAAAGCCAACAAAAATGATCTTGGATCAATTAGGGTTACAACTGATGCCAATGATATGCTGGTAAAATATACCTGGCCCGGTAATATCCGCGAACTGGAAAATTTGTTAAAAAGGATAATCATGCTTCGGGACGGACATGACGCCAGTGATATATCTGTGAATGAAATAACAATGAATTTAGCTAACCAAACAAAAAAACTCAGAAAAGAAATAAAAAAATTACGGAAATTGAACATACCTCCCGGCAAGAAGAAAATGCTAGCACAAAAAGATGTAGAAAATCTCCTGGAAAAAAATGGCAACGATAAAACAAAGGTTGCAAAAATAATTGGTATTGACCGCGCGACATTGTATCGTCAACTGAAAAAATGGAAAGAAAATTCTTAGTCTTTTGCCTATTGAATAAAACAAATCTTTCTGCCAAATATGCTTGCCACGTCCCAATGAATTTTTCTATTCATAAAATGTAGTATATTTAATTATTACGTTTCCACTCTTAAAAGTTCCTCTTCCTCCTATACTTCCTTCCAGTCAATGTCATATGATGATCATATGACTATCATATGACCATCATATGACATTCGCTTCTAATGTCATACTTTCCGGACTTGATTTTAGTCCTATCTCAGCAAATTTTACAATAAATAACCCCCTGTATTAATTAATATTTTTTGTTTTTTATTTGCCTTGTCTGATTTTAATTCCAACTTTTGGCACACCGCGTGCAATACTGAAAAGCAAATGCGCGGTTTCGCAAACAGTAAAAGTGAAATCATCAACCATTAACTAACACGATGGAGGAACAGAAAATGAAAGCGAAAGATCCAAAAACACCAATCAAATATTGCCGAACTATCAATGTAACCGAGGCAGAATTATCACTGCAATTTTTCCTCAAAATACAGAAAGGAAAATTCATCATTAGCAGTATGGACACGCCTGATTGCCAGCAGATTTTTGCCGAAACAGCCTCACCCAAAAGTGGTCGGGTGCAACAGTGGAGGAGAATTATAGCTGCAGGAGCTAATAAGAAGATGTGCATGGTTTTCGACTCTAAAGAGGCTGCTGAAACTTATTCCCGTTTATTAACTGTGAAAGATATTGATTCAATGTCTAAATTTGATAAAACAAAGGCTATTTTAGTAATCACTGACATAGTCTTTTAAAGGGAGCGCCTCACTAATATATCGGGCGGGCACTCATCTTGGCTAGCTGGGCTCCTGTCCCGTTTTTTATCGGTTCCCAATTTAAAAAACATAAAAGCGTTTTCTTCCGCTTACTGAGATTTGCAGTCAGGTTTGCTGCTACCGTTTTCAAAAAAATAGATATCTCAGCACAGGAAAACTACGCCTTTGTTAAGGAAACAGGAGGTGATTAACAGCTTAAAATAATTAGGAATAATGTTTTATAGTCCTTCAAGTGTAGAAAACTAATTAACAATTAAAAGGAGTAAGATTATGAAGAAATTAATTAATGCCGATAGGGCAAAAGAAGAAAAAGGATACGATATTCCCGTAATTGTGGGTATCGACATCAATTCAATCATCATCCCTGAACATCACCCAAGGAAATACCTTGGTGAACTGGAGAGCTTAGGTACCAGTATCAGGCGAGACGGCTTGCAAGAGCCATTAATGGTATACCGGATCTCACAGGACTCGTTTGGAATTATTGACGGGGCCCGCAGGTTTATGGTTGCCAAAGAGCTGGGCGTCAAAACCATAGCTTGTATTATCAAAGAGGGAGTGGAAGCCCCTGAGGCCGCCCACCTTTCATATGTAAAGAATACTGAAAGGAACGGTTTTAACCCCATTGAAATTGCCTTGCATATTAAAAGGATGCGGGATGATTTTGGGTATAGCCTCAGGGAGTTGGAAATCAAGGGTTACGGCTCATCAGCCCATGTTTCCAACTACCTTAAACTTCTTGACCTGCCGGAATCTGTTCACAAAAAGCTTCAGGCGGGAAAGCTGTTATTTACCCATGGCCTTCAACTGACCCGGTTAGCAACGGCTAAAGAGCAGGAAAGGATGGCCAAGCACTGTGAGGATTTTGACCTGACCACCAAAAGGCTTGGGATACGAATTGATCGATACCTGTCGAAAGGCAAAAAGATCAAGAAGCCCCTTAAGCCGCACGAGGCCTTAACAGATGTACCCGGTGTGTATTTCAAGGACTCCCGGAATATGAGCGAGTTGCCAGATAAGTCAGTGCACCTGACACTTTCCAGCCCTCCTTATGGGATCGGCATGGAGTTTGAGAAGGATATACCCCACAAGGTCCTTATGCAGGAGATCAGGGAGGTTCTTGACGAGGCTGCACGCGTTACGGTACCTGGCGGCATTATTGCGCTTAATGTTGACGACATCACCAACTTCAAGGGTGAAACCGGCAAGAACAAGCAGTTGTATCTGAAGCTGATGGGGCATTTCTATCAGGGCCATTTGTCTAAACACCAAATATTCCTTACGGACGTGATCATCTGGTCGAAGCCCGTTGCATGGCGTAACAAACTCCAATATTCCTATAAGGAAAATACCACGCATACTTCTTATAGGATAATTGACAACTTTGAGCCGGTATACATCTTCAGGAAGGCAGGAAAGCGTGAGCATCCTCCTGAAGATGTGAGCCTGAATTCCAAGCTGACCAAGGAACAATGGATCTCCTGGGCACCTGGTGTTTGGGAAATTGCCCCTGTTCAGAACCAGGAAAAAAGTGGGCATCCTGCACAATATCCTGATGAGCTATGTAACCGGCTTATCAGGATGTTCAGCTATGAGGGTGACATCGTCCTTGATCCCTGGCTGGGCAGTGGGACGACCGTCAAGGTTGCCCGCGAATTAGGCCGAAATGGCTTCGGCTATGAGCGGGATATCAGGTACAAGGATATCATCATGAAAAAACTTGGTGTTGCTGTGGTTGAGGCAGAAAGGAAGCCGGGCCGAATGGTGGAATTTCACAATAAAGTAATGTCTGAATCAACTGAACTAAGTGAGGTTGTTGCAAGTAAAGTCAATCGGGACCGTGCAGTAGAGATTGTAGAGTTGGCGATAACCGATGAAGAGAAGGAGTTAGAAACAGTTTAATGCAATATAAACTAACCGGGTGTGGGGCCTATCTGGTTCCATGCCCGGCTACAAGGATTGTCAATCCGTTTAACCAAAAAAATAGGAGGAAAATCAAATGAATACAAACAACTGTGCCCGGAATGTGCCCCAAAAGCGTCTTTTGTCACTCAAGGATCTGGTTCAGGAGTTCGGCGTTTCCATGTGGTTCTGGCGTACTCAAATCTGGGAGGGCAAGCTGCCATTTGTACAGGTTGGCAGAAAGATACTGGTTGATGTGCAGGATGTTGAGAAGTTTATCAGCAGCCAGAAACAATGTCATTTTTACTAAATGAAAGCCTTATTATAAAGGAGGATAAAACAATGAAAGATATAATTAATGACATTAAACAAAAGATTTGGGATGACTTACACTATTTTTCGCAGGTGGGTGAAGCTGTGGAAACATTAAGGCGTGTAGAAGAGGAGCAAGTAGTTCATTTTTGCGATGCCTTTGGACAAGCAGGAGAGGCTGAAAATGAAGATGAAATGCGTAAAGCCCTTCGAAAAATGAGTCGGGCTGTAGTTACCCTTAGCGAGTGTGTCAGTAATTTTCACGTGAAAGCCGAGCCGAGAGTTCTTGACTTCGAGGAAAAATATTTTCCGTCACAATCATAAAGGATAATTCAATAGTTGAATATGACTAAAAACAATGCAATACTGGCATTAGGCCAGCAGGTTAAACCATCCTCTGCTCATAGGTGATCCGACGGGCAGAGGATGGCAAAGGCTTGCTGCCTGTGCCATCTTGTGCCCGTCGTTCACAAGATGGAGGTAATAAAGTGGGATCATTATATCAAAGAGGTAATATATGGTGGGTCAAGTATTACCGTAATGGCAGGCCCATCCGGGAAAGCACCCACAGTACCAAGAAAATGGTTGCCCGGAAGTTGCTTGAAAGGAGGACAGGAGAAATCTCCCTGGGATTAAATCCAGGCGCACTCTTCAGCAAGGTAAGATTTGATGAATTGGCTGAAGGCCTACTGCGGGACTATAAAATCAACCAGAAAAAATCTCTGAAGCGGGCCGATCTGAGCGTCAGGACTCTGAAAAGGCATTTTTCCGGCATGAAAGCCATCCAGATAACCACCCCGGTTATTGAAAAGTATATTTTGCAAAGGGTGGATGACGGAGTGGCAAACAGCAGCATCAACCGGGAACTGGCAGCCCTGAAAAGGATGTTCAATCTGGGCTATAAGCAGACTCCACCCATCATCAACAGGGTGCCGCATATCCCCAGGTTGAAGGAAAACAATGTCAGGAAAGGCTTTTTCGAGCATTGGGAGTTCGTCGCTTTAAAGGAAGTCCTGCCAGAGTACCTGAAAGGTTTTATCGTCTTTGCATACAGATCAGGATGGCGGATTTCAGAGATTGCCAGCTTGACCTGGAGCCAGGTGGACCGCGGCGAAGGAATTGTCCGACTGGAAGCCAGTGATTCAAAAAACGCCGAAGCCAGAACATTATATCTTGATGAAGAGCTTAAGAACGTTTTGAACCATCAGTGGTCATTGAGGAAAAAGAGCAGAAAAATCCTGCCATACGTCTT
>CAXMTO010000163.1:0-10101 GCA_964196355.1 uncultured Myxococcota bacterium | reverse complement strand
ATGGTTGTTTTTCGAAAACAAAACAACTCAGAAGAGCTAAATCCTTCAGCAATTTGATGATTTTTGGAGAAATTATTCAAGTTTTTGTTTTTGAGCCGTTAAACAGATTAATTTCAAAGATGTATTAGCCAGAAATAGGCGTACCTCTTCTGTGTGATATAAAATACGAATTTTCGTAAAGCTTTACGTCATCAACTGAGCAACAGTCAGGACAGAGAGATAAATCAACACCTGTCAACCGCATCATCATCTCCTGTACAGTCTCTGCCGATTTTACAGCAATTTTTGCCTCTGGATCTATCAATAACCGAAGCAAAGGAATACTCACCTTTTTGTTTGCATGACCAAGAAAGCCAAAGTAACGGATTTTCATAAACCCACGTGGTAAAATGTGCAGAAGATAGCGCCGAATGAACTCTGCTGCTTTGAGAGTAAGAGCTTTGACTTTATTTTCATCACTGCGATCACGATAATTGAAAGTGACTTCACCACTGCCCTCGATAGATAAAATCCGGTTATTTGTTATCGCCACCCGGTGCGTATAGCGACCGAGATATTCAAGCACCTGCTCCGGTCCACCAAATGACTGTATTGTGTTTACTTCGGCCACAGCATGACGGGCAGTACCGGATCGGCGTAGTGAAGAGTCCTTTTCCTTGCTCATTCTCACCGCTATTCTGGATCGCCGAGTTTGTAGCGTATCCGAAGAACTCCGTCGTTGAAATTTTGGGAGATCATAAGATACTTGCCGATTTCTGCTGTATTGTCCACATGTTCGCCGATGCAGGGACAGGAATCAAAGTCGCCGATGTGCACTATGCGAACGGTTTCGACTCCGTCTGGAAGACGGATAAGGCTGAAATTCAGATCGGCTTCCTCCAGGGAAACCATCTCTTCGGTCACATCCTGGTTCGCTGAAATAGTCTTATTGACCGCTGCTTCCACTTCCTTCACTTCGTTATCGGTCAGGGCTCTATCGAAGTGGTAGTCACACTTGGATTTCTTCTTGTTCACGTGAGCGCTGAAGCAACGCCCACAGTCGAATTTTCTGACCATTACCTGATTGAGTATATGTTCTGCCGAATGCATGCGCGGGGCGTAAGATTTTGCCATGTCGATCTGTTGGTAGTTCTTGACAGTTAAAAATAAACTGTGGCTCGCAAGAGTATAAAGAGTATAAGCAACGATCTTATCGATGCCATATTCTTATTATGTTGTGAAAAATCTGATCCTGCAACAGTAAAGTGGGAGTCCCAGTTAAGACAAATTACCCTTGCCTGAGCTGTCAGAGATAATCTGTCTAAGATTTCAATAACGACAAGAGGTCAGTAATGGCTAACAGAGCAAATCCAAACGATGTAATCCCTCTAAGTGAAGCGTTGAATCTGGGAATTATACTATTTCTCATTCATTTGAAGAAACCGGCCTACTCGATATCACCTCTCACCCATAGGCTGTGGAAAAAGAGTGTTATTCAGTGCCCAGGCCGGTAGAGCCCATTGAATACTGAAATTCTTTTTCTTGGAACAGTCTTAGACAAGCGTCAACTACCCCAGGATCATAAAGGACACCTCTGTTTTTTCTGATTTCCTCAATGGCGGCATCTCTTCCAAGACTTGGTCTATAAGGCCGATGGGTTTCCATGGTTTCTACTACATCGGCAACACACAATATTTTTGATTCTAAAAGGATTTCATCACCCGAAATTCCTTGAGGGTAGCCTGAGCCATCAATTTTTTCATGGTGCTGAAGCACAATTTGATCAAGAGGCCAGGGGAAATCTATTTGCCTTAAAATATCATATGCCACCTGGGGATGTCTTTGTATCAGTTGTAGCTCTGCATCATTGAGACCTCCAGGTTTACTCAAAATCTCGCCAGGGACAGATATTTTTCCCATATCATGAATCAACCCTGCCATCTGGAGACCTTTGGTTTCATGCGCTGGCAGCCCCATCTCTCTGGCTATAGCCAGGGAAAGGTCAGTCGTTCTTCTTTGATGACCTGCTGTATATGGATCTCGTTCCTCGAGGGTTAAAGACATCGCAATGACAATTTCATCAAGACTCTGCTGCAATTGCCTGTTAAGCTTTGTCAATTCAACCGTCCGTTCCTGGACAATGATTTCAAGAAGATCATGGTGTTTTTTTAACTTGTCTTCTGCTTCCATTTCTTTAGAAACGATGGTCAAATACCCAAAGGACAGGAAGATTTCATCTTCTTCAAAAACTTCAATGTTTGCCTGGTCTTTAAGCCAAATCTTCTTGCCTTTGCCAATCTCAATTTTGTATACAGCTTCAATAGTTCCCGCCTTTACCCCTTCCTCCCGTAATTCCTCCCACGAATCACTAATTTCATCGTGAGATTTAACCTCTTCCTGAACACCTAATTCAAAATTTAGGTCTTTGTATATGCGGCGGTCTATTACGCTCTTACGAAAAACCTCTGCAATTTCATTTCCTTCGCATCCAAAGAGATTAATAAAATCTCTTCCTGCAAATTCGTACCAAATTCTTTCGCCATTTGTCTCCCATGCAGCTATATACAGCATGGCCGCACTTCCTGTATTCTCAAATGCCCGATAGCACTTGATACACTCTTCCAGGCGGCGCCTCAAAGAGGCTGAATATTCTTTAGATGAGAGGATACAACCATGGTATTCCTGATCAACTAGAGTATCTGGTTTTATGACACTTCCCATGGCCTGTTTTATTTCTTGCGTAGGTTAATTACATGTGCGTATCGAAAACACCGATATCGTTTCTCTCTCTGCTCTTTTACCTCTAAAGCAAACAATTACCCAACTATTTCAGCTAAAAATGGTTTTTAATTGCTACTAGGAATTATGAGTATACCTGCTTCGCAACATCCACAGATACAAAAACCAATGGATAAAGCAAAAGATAGTTCCTTATTTTTCCGATCCAAGGTGCCCAGGAATAAGTCTTAGTTTGTGTGATGTGTTTTGAAGCAAGGCTTACAAAGAAACATCAAAAAGGAGCATCCTAGCACTTTGAGACATTCAAGATTCTTTCCAGAAAACTAACCACAAATGCGCCACTCTAAATTATTGATGTTCACATTAATAATCTGGAAACATCACGGGTTTCATAGTGTCGGTTTTCCGTTAGGCTTTTCTGGGTAATTTTGAATTTATCCAGGTTTAAAACCAGGAATAAGCTCAACTTGTCATCTTTCCGAGACGGCTAATATTGCCAAGAGAAATATCTTTGGTGAGGGGAGTACCTCTCAAGTGAATTAATTTAGACCTACTCATAGACTGTTCTTGTAAATGAACTCCTGTTGACAATGAATCAATTCATACACTTGTACACATTTGTAATACCTCCATCTCGACCCCTTGTCCCCCAGGGAATCTGAAAGAATTTTAAGGTAGTGTACAATATACTGATATTTTGTGGTTACCTATTGGGGCATTTCCGTTTTACCCTGGTTGATTTTACTCTAAGATCCATTTCTCCCTTTCTTCGCAAAACGGAGGGTGCCTTGGCTAAATGATGGCGTCTTTTCTTAACCATCCTCCTTAAAAAAATCCAGGAATGTAGATTTAATGGCGTTGACAAGCATCTCCATTTCGTCATCATTTATGATGAAGGGAGGTGCTATTACAAGAGCATCACCATTAGCCCCTGCAAGCCCGGTTGATGTGTAAACTATATATCCCCGCTCAAAAAGATGCTTCCAGATACCTTCCACAATTTTTAAGGATCGTTTAAACGGCGTTTTAGTCTTTTTATCTTTAACAATTTCAATGCCCCACATAAAACCTTTACCCCGGATATCTCCAACCTGTGGCAGGGGCAGTAAATGTTTCTTTAATAAATTTCCTAGTTTTTCACCCTCTGTCTTCACCCTTTGAATAAGTTTTTCCTGTTCAAGAATTTCAATTAAAGCCAGTCCTCCGGCAGCGGCAACCGGGTGGTGGGAAAAGGTTCCCCCATGCATAAAAGATCCGCTGTTATCTTTGACTGCATTAAAATGAGGCTCTTTAACCCCTAAGGCGGAAAGAGCAATGACACCTCCACCAAGCCCCTTGCCAAGGGTGACTATATCTGGAATAACATCAAAATGGTTACAGGCAAACCACTCACCAGTCCTTCCCATACCACACATCACCTCATCAAGAATAAGAAGAACATTGTGGTGATGACAGATTTCGGCAATTATTTTCAAGTACTCTTTTGGTGGAATACAGGCAGCGATTGTGGCACCGGGAATTGTTTCGGCAATAAATGCGGATATTGTCTCGGGCCCACCATTTTCTATCATTTCATCCAGTGCCAGGGCACATCGTGATTCACAGGAGGGGTATTTAAGTCCAAAAGAGCATCTGTAGCAATATGGAGCTGGTATATGCAGGCTCTCTTTTAATAAAGGAACAAAAGAAGTTTTAAAACTGGTCCTTCCCATGGCTGCAAGAGAACCAAGGGTTAAACCATGGTATGACTTCCATCTTCCTATGAGACGGTATTTTGTCTCATTACCGTTTTCAATGTGTATCTGCCTTGCAAGTTTTATGGCAGCCTCATTGGCTTCAGACCCTCCTGAGAGAAAGTAGAATCTGTTGATGTCACCCGGAGCTTTTCGAGCCAGAGAAGCTGCAAGCATTTCCACAGGCCTGGTGGTAAACACGGTTGGATGGATATAATCATGGGATAAAATCTGATCATAAATCGCCTTTGCAATTTTTTCTCTGCCATGTCCTGCATTCACCACGACAGCACCGCCACTGGCATCCATATATTGCTTTTTATTTTCATCCTCAATAAAAATGCCGTGGGCAGTTTTCGCCATGGGCAAATGTCTATCTAGTCTTCTTGGAAAAAGATTTCCTGGAATTTCTACCATTTTTCTAAATCTCTTAATTAAGTTTTGTTCAACAGTGTCCTGTTTGGTTTTTGCAGGCGGATAAATGAGTTGTTTTCATAGTGTCATCAAGAACATAGTGGACTGGGCTTTTTTTCGCGGCTTTTAGCGAAAATTATTCTGTTCCCGGGATACTAAACTTCTAATTGAATTTATTTTAAAAATTCCTGTAACTATTCAGGTAGGACAAAACTCAGCTAGAAGGAAGCATCAAAAGTTCGATTTGAGGGTGTCTGTGGCCCGGACGGCCACGGTCAAGCCCCCATGGATGGGTTTATGGCGTCCCTCAAAGCGAACTTCTGATACTTCCGATACTATTTGCAACCTCAGCTGAATAGTTAAAAACTCCTTACACTTATATAAAAGATAACTAATAAGAGAAATCTTTGCAACTCCCAGTACAATCACGGTTCCGGAAGGAAGCGTCATCAAGTCAATGATCCCGCTCGGAGTTGTTAGATACGTGTTGTTCACCCGGGAAATAAAAAAACGAAAATTATCAATCTCTTTTTTTTCTTCATCCACAACAATCCATTTCCCGTCCCTGGATGTTCTTTTCGAAAAAGTGTTTGGCAGCCCGGTTCCCACAGAGGTCATTCTTGTTTCTACGGCAAGGATCGACGGAACCCGAGAGACTTGGAAAATTCCCTTAACCAGGGTTTTTTCCACTGAATGACGATAGGACAACGAAAACCTGTCTCCGGCATCAACTGGAATAAGAATAATAATTTCATTATTATTCTCAGGAAGTCGAATTGTTATGCTGCTAAGCTTAATGAATTGTAAAGCAAGAAAAAGCCCTGCAGCCCCAATTATAAAAAAGAATATTTTTTTATTTATCAAGCGGGACCTGCAATGATTTCCGATTCAGTTTCTTTGATTTTACGTGCTTTTTGCCAATAATATATCGCAGCCATGGCAAGAATGGCAGCCACATTTACAATGTGTTGATTTATCTCAATTTCCAAAATGGAAATACCACCGGGATTCACAAGTAAAAAAGCTAGCCCCAGAAAGACAACACGTTCCAGCAGATACGTTTTAATAATCCAAAACCCCTGGATAAAGACCGACCAGCAGAACATTCCAATGATGCATATCGGAATCATGTAACAAAGTTCTAATAGAGTTGTGTTCATCATTAAAAGCTTTGTATTATAGATAAACATAAACGGAAGGGTAAAAGCCGCTAAATCAAGCCTGAAGCTCTTTAATCCAGTTTTCACAGGGTCAGCACCGGAGATTCCTGCCGCAGCATAGGCACACAGGCCAACAGGAGGTGTGTCATCGGCTACGATTCCATAATAAAAAACAAACAAATGAACCGCAATTATGGGAAGACCAAGGCTCAGATCCGCACTGATCGTCATTATCGCAGGCGCTGTCATGGCAGCCATGATAATATAGGTTGCGGTAGTGGGAAGGCCCATGCCGAGAATGATACATGCAAAAACTGAAAAGATAAGGGTCAGCAGGAGGTTTCCGCCAGCGGCCTCTGTTATGAGGACGGCCATTTTAAGACCCAGGCCTGTCAATGTCACAACACCGACTATAATTCCGCAGCTGGCACAGGCCACGGCTATGCCCGCCATATTTCTGGCACCGGTTTCCAGGGAATCCAGTAATTCTTTTCTGGTTCTTCCAAATACAAAATTATCAGGGTCTGCCTTATACTCAAGAAACGCAGGATCATTGCTGTCTGAATTTTCTTTTACCATGTCAGGAAAAAATTTTACGTTCCTGAGATAGTTGTTGCCAAGGGCAGTGAAGGTACCCGCAAGAATAGACCAGGATGCTGCTGTGGTCGGAGTCCACCTGACAACAAGAAGCAGCCAGATCAGTATGCCAAGGGGGATGAGAAAATGAAGCCCGGAAATAAAGGTTTTTAAGAAAACAGGGGTTTCCTCCTTTGTAAGTCCCCTGATATTTTCTTTAACGGCTTCCAGATGGACAATTGAAAAGATTGCCGTATACGATAAAACAGCAGGGATGAAAGCCGCTTTCACAATTTCGATATAGGGAACACCAATGATTTCAGCCATTATAAATGCCGCAGCCCCCATGATGGGAGGCATGAGCTGGCCATTGGTCGAAGCCGCCACCTCAACAGCACCTGCGGTAACCGGAGTGAAGCCTACTTTTCTCATCAAAGGGATGGTCATGGCCCCCGTTGTAACCGTATTTGCAATGGATGATCCCGAAATGGAACCCATGGCACAGGAGGCAACAACAGCCGCCTTTGCAGGACCTCCCCGATACTTGCCCATCACGGCAAAAGAAAGATTGATAAGGTATGCTCCTGCCCCGATTTTATCCAGAAAGGCACCAAACAGGACAAAGAGAAATACAAAGGTTGCAGATACCCTCAGGGGTACTCCCCAGAGTCCTTCCCCAGACATGAAGATATGGTCTACAATTCGTTTGACCCTGAAACCGCGGTGGGCAAGTTCTCCCGGCATGTAGGGACCAAAATAGGCATACAATAAAAAAACAATGCAGATAAGGGGCAAGATCGGTGAGATACTTCTTCGGGTGGCTTCTAAAACCAGGACTATCAAGCCTAACCCAATGAGAATATCATAGGGTTCGGCATCCCCGACCGATGTCACCACATGGTTGTAGTTTGCAAAAAGATAAAATGCAAATCCTGCTGAAAAAACTCCCAGGATCATATCGGAAAGCGGTATTCTTTTTTTGGGTGATTTTCTTCTTGCCGGAAAGTAAGCAAAACATAAAATCATGGCAAAGGTAAGGTGGATGGAAAGTTGTTTTGAACCTGCAAGCTCTCCGGCAAAGCCTGTATATATCTGAAAAAGGGACATTGCAATGGCAACTGCAAAAATGAACCGACCCCAATTCCCTGAAAGCTTTCTGGAACCCGATTCAGATTCCTCCATGATTACCTGACCTGCCTCAACATTGTCCCGAATCACTTCCTTTTCCACTTAAATACCTCCCCATACCAAAAAAAATACCAGACATGAGCAGCTGTCACATCTGGTACTTTTATGGGTTAACAAATACGGATATACATATAAATTTTGAGCTTTTTATTTAAGGACACCTTTTTCTTTAAAGAATCTTTCGGCACCCGGGTGAAGGGGAATCGACATCCCCACTAGGCCATTTTTCATTTCAATATCCTTAAACTTTGCGTGGGCTTTTTTAAGCTGGACAAGATCTGAATAAATGGCATTAATTATGGAGTATACAATATCTCCTTCAAGCTCTGAACTTGCTGCCAACATGGCCATTACTGATACCGTGGGCACATCATTATCATTGTTTTTATAGGTTTTTCCAGGAACAGTCTGTTTAGCATAAAAAGGATATTTCTTTATCAGTTTGTCAACATTGGGTCCTTCAACAGGTACAATGTCCATGGGGACCATCAGGGCAGTATCCATAATAACTGCAGCTCCCAGGGCAACTGTAAAAAATGCAGCATCAAGTCTTCCATCTTTGAGGTAATCTGCTGCCTGGGAGGCGGTTAACTGTTCCGCCTTGCCAAGATCGTTAACTGTCAATCCCCAGGCTTCAAGAATCTGGGTTGTGTTTTCCATGGTACCGGAGCCCACAGGACCGATTGCAACTTTTTTACCTTTGAGATCGGCAATGGATTTAATGTTGGAATCTTTTCTTGCAACGACCTGTACGTGTTCGGGAAAGAGGGTACAAACGCCCAAAAGTTCTTTAATGGGATTTTTAAACATCCCTTCTTTTCCGTTATAGGCATAAGATGCAATATCATTCTGCAGGATTGCAAAATCAGTGTCCCCTGCACCAATGAGTTTTGCATTTGCAACCGATGCACCTGAAGATTCAGCAGTCACCTTAATGCCTTCATCTTTAAGATGTTTATAGGCAATTCTCGAGATGGCTCCTGCCATGGGGAAATATGCTCCGGTAACCCATCCAGCGGCAATGGAAACATAACGTCTTTTGGCAGCTTGTAGAGGTCCTACCGTAAACGTCAGAGCAAAAGCAGCCACAATAATTGCAGTGATAATTACATTTTTCTTTTTCATAAGCAATATTCCTCCGCGTAAAATGAAATAACTTTATGATAAACCAAGCTTTTCCTGGTTTCATCAGGTGTTGCTGTCTTATATAGCTAGTGTCTGAACGAAAAGTAAAAAATAGTTTTTATTCAGATAGTTAGGCTGCTTTTCAAAGAGAATATTTTAGCTATTAGCTGTCAACAATTAGCTGTTACCTGCTATAAGCTAATCGCTAAAGGCCAACATCGATAAGAACTATTCTTGCAGTAACTCTGTTTGCCCGACACAAAATATGAAGACCTGTTGATGGAATTTCAACAACAGGATTACGGGCATGGATATCGACAACGAATGCACCAACTTTCTCACATAAGACTCTCATCTGAATAATATCTTCAGCGAGGATAGGCACGTTTGGACTGTTTTTTTCGAATAAACGAAATTGTATTGTCTTACATATAGTATAGCCCAATTCTAATTGTCAACAGCAAAACACACAGGTGCAACCCAGGTAAGTTCTGTTGATGCCAAATAAATATTCCTTGACATCATATAAGACCTAAAGGCGAAATATTTGATGGTTTGGTGCAAAATAACACACACTACAGTTTCGTTGAATCTATTAATATTGATAAAATAATTAGGAAAGCAGAATCTTTTACCGCAAGATCTTGTGCTTCGATTTACAGGTGGGGGTTATTCAGAACGCAACAATTGATAAAACCTATTCGATACATCAATAATTTGAAATGCTCCATTTGCTGTCGGGTTCCTGGAAAGAATTTTGAATATTTAAAAGAGCCAGCATGCTCCTTTTCGAGCAAGTTTTTTGAGCAGGATCAAATTAAACCTGATCAGGAATAACCTGAAATTAAGGATTTATTTATATTATTAAGATAGTCAAGGGACATTTCTTATCGTTGGAAAGATCCAGCGTCGCCCAAGGTGTTGGAAGTATTAACCCGTAAAATTTTTCATTAGTAGACTTGACTCTTCAAGACTATAAGTTTTTTTTGTGAAGCCCATGAAGAGCTTATTTCTTATGGTTGCTAAAATCGGATCATGACGACAGGTACCTGCCAATAGGTTAAAATTCACTATTATGCCTTACAAAGGCATAGTATAAATTGTTGTTCTGGTTGAAGAAGGGCTTTTCTCCTTGTCGATAAGCGGCAGGGAGATTTTATATTTTTTATGAGGAAGGTAAATGATAC
>CAXMTO010000162.1:0-7720 GCA_964196355.1 uncultured Myxococcota bacterium | reverse complement strand
CGAAAGATGAGGGTAGGTCCCTCGGAGTCGGCTTGCAGGAGCAGGCACCAAACCACCTTAAGCTGCTGTGGTAAAGAGCCATGGTGGTAAGCGTTAAGGAAAAGGCCCGGCATAAGACTGGGTCAGGTATGGATCATGGAGACGAGCGCAAGCGAACCACTGATGAGGTGTCGAAAGATTAAGGATGTCGTCAAAACTGGGACCTGTTTCTATTCCAGGATAAGTTCGGGGGAGACCTGTTTACTGCCCGAGCGGCGGCCGGCATAAAGGTGGCGTGAACATGATCTTGGCTTTCATGTGGAACGTGGGAACCTGTCGTTCCGATGCCAAGGGAGAAATCCAAGTGGAGGCCCCACAAGGATGAGAGTACCGATGCGGAGCACAGGGGCGGATTACCTCGTAGTAGTGATGAAGCCTATGTAATGGAGGTGGAGCGAAGGGGGTAACATGTCTAAATTTACTTATTGGTCAACCAGAAATGGGAGGAACCTACGAGTAACGCAAAGCCCGTAGAATGGGTGGACATGAAGAGCCGTATGACATGAGAGTGTCACGTACGATTCTGTGAGAGCCTGGGGGTGAGATTCCCCCGGGCGACTCGACTTTCTTGTCCTCGGTTAGCTCAGGCTCAGTCGGTCAAATCTTGCCTGGAAGTACAAGAAAGAGACGTGGGGTACACCTCTGTTTTTTATGGTATCAGACTGTGGTCTTCTTGATTTGACAACTGTAAATGAAATAGCTGACATGGTATGGCCGGAAGAGGACAACGCCTGATTGGGGTCGATCTCTCGACCTACGTCGCCCTGTCTATGCACAGACTACTGCTCATGTACATCTTGGCCAGGCTCTCCCAAAGTTCACAAGAAATTGCCAACGACAAGTACGGTGTGGACACAATAAGTGCAACAGATCTCAAGATTTTTTCTGTGGCCGTCGAGGACGTTTAAAATTAAGATCAGCTCTTCTAGGTAGTAGGGTTCAGAGAAACCACAGCTTTTCATCCGACATTATGTCTAGATGCCTTTGCTATATTGGGTATAAATTGAAGGATAAATAACGTTATGGAGTTCGGAGATTGAATCAGGCTCCCCCTGGATTGCCTGATTAAAGAGACACACAAGCTCTGTGAGAGTTGTGTCTACATGTGTCTTAGTTTCTACACCCCTCAAGTCTATAAAAAAGCTAGAGAATCTCTCCGAAAGATCAGAGATAATATCGGTGTTTAAAAAATTACTTCCATTATAGACCTTGTGGTAATTCTCTTTTGATTTTTCAATGACAAGAGACACCTGATTCAAGTTTACAATCGAAACATTTTTCTCACACAACGTCATACAGGAGGAATCAAACCTTTCCCTGTCACAGCCTACAATCTGATGAAACAAACACTGTCGGCTGGTCATCAACAATATCGGATGATAGATACTGTAGAACAATTTGAAATCATCAGGTCGCTGCACACATTTCAGCTGATATCTGTTGAGTTCATTGGAGATAAATGCCCCAGAACAATTCAATTTCTCTTTCAAGCAAAGTAGGCTAGAGGAATTTACAAGGTTGAGGTGCGGTCCAGCAATCCAAGGGATCTTTTCCTTGTGGGCTTCATAGGCAATCCCTGTATTATTGGTTACGATACGCTTTGGCTGCAACCCTTTAAGGAGATCTACCGCTGTTTTGTAATCATCCCCTATTAAGATTGACGGAAACCAGGGGACCATCTGTTTATGTTTTTGAAATAGTTTTATATGTTTAGAATTTGACAGTGCCAATGAATCGGGGATCTGGTAATAGAGATCGGCGTCAATTTCCTCACAAATATCTATATCTTCCTGTGATGAGATTAAGACTGAAAGCTTAGGCCGGACTGGTTCATCAGATCGCTTTTGAAGTTTCGGTACAGCTTGTGGGCCAATCAACCTCTTGCAACCATTCAGTCTAAAGAGGATATCTTTTTTCAGGGAATTGAGTTCATGGAAAGGTAGCAGCAGATCGTCTTGTTCAAGCTCAACTCTGAGGCTCTCGATACAATACTCACCACCATTGATAGTCTGAAGAAAACGCAATAAGCTCTGATGATCGAGGGAACCTCTGTTTTTTCTTGCGCCGCCCTTCTCTGGCTGATGTCCTCCGGAGCCTTGCGGAATCTGCTGTGCGCCCTGTCGACTATTATCTGTTAAAATGCGGGAAAGATTCTCAGACGACTGGAGATTGAAAGACGTGTCGGGTGTGACCACAGAAATCCTGAGCGGTTTGCCAGCAGCTCCTGTTGCTGTGATATATATGGGAGCTTTTTGGATACTCAAGCGTGATATTTTTTCTTTAACCTCTTTGATAATATCTGTTTTCTCATCATAGAGTTCCTGCTTTGCCCTCTGTAAAGCAGGTTTTGAAAAGGAACCGTATTGTGCAGATAAATGCAGAGCTGAATTATCTCTTGGATTATCAATAAACATAGATTTATTGATATCTCCATCTAAGTAGGAGGTCGAAAAACCGCGATTAAACACTTTATGAAGCACACTATTGTCATCCTCAATACGACCATGCTTCTGAAATGTTGCAAGCTGTTTTTTCCATGCATCAACTACCGTGTAGACATAATGAAATTTTTTGATCCGTCCTTCAATTTTTATCGAGTCAACCCCTGCACCTGCGAGTTCGCCCAGCAAAGAAAAAGCGGAATTATCTTTCAAGTTAAAGGGATGTTTTGCACCTCCAGGTGGCGTTGTATACTGATCCCGACACGGTTGACTACACCTGCCACGGTTACCAGAATTTCCCCCATGTACAGAACTTAGATAACAGAGACCTGAAAAGGATATACACTGGGAACCATGGACAAACACTTCAATCAAGAGATCATTTGCATGGGCAACCGCAGCCAAGTCTCCTATTTCACCAACACTCAACTCTCTAGAGAGATTAACCCTGGTGGCAGAGAGTGTTTTTAAGAATTGTATCTGGCCACGGTTATGGGTTGTCAGTTGAGTAGATGCATGAATGCTAAGATTTTTATACTTTTGGCTCAGCAGATAAAACAGCCCAAGGTCCTGAACAATTATGCCATCGATGCTCATATTCACCAGTTTGTTCAAGAGACCAACAAGAGCAGGGATTTCACTTTCAACTATGATGGTGTTCAAGGTGAGAAAGACTTCACAGTCATTGTTATGAGCAAGTCTTAATATTCCATTCAGCTCATCGATTGTGATATTTTTTGCTCTATTTCTGGCATTAAATCTATTCAGACCACAGTAGACGGCATCTGCACCAGCAGCAATTGCAGCCTTTATGGAATCGACATCCCCACCTGGGGCTAATAATTCTATTTTTCTATTCATACTTTTAAATGGAACTCAACTTAAAGGTACGCTGAAAAATGAGATCCTTCGAGGTGCCCTTAAATGTATCGCTTCCTTAAGTGTTCAGATATTTCATGCTTGATGGTTTCCTGGGAATTACATCCAGAAGACATTCGCGCTCTGGCGGGTCACAGTTGCCGAGAATTACACATAAGTTGATGCCCTCCCGAGCAATAGAATGTTTTGCGAAGCATCAGAAGCATGGTCAACACGAGACGCCATATCCCGAGAAGAACCTAGCAATTGAAGCCGTTCAGATCAGGTTACGCATTACACTCGCATCAGGGATGCGATGCGTTTTGCTTGTTCGACCTACAACTAATCACCAAACCCTAAAGTGACAACCTTCAGGTTCCATGGTAACAATCAAAGCATCAAAGCTAAAAACCTTCCGCAGGATACCTTGAAACTACGAGATTCAATTCCTCTTCACTTACCCAGGAGAGGGACGCTAGCCTGAGAAAGAAGACAAAAACACTGTTGAACAGTTGTATTTTGGCGTAACAGTTCTAAACTCACTTCATAACCCAGCTGTTACAGACGAAAAAAGGAACATTTGTGGAACTGTGGCGTAAAATATTGGCAGTGATGATTGTGGTTCTTGGGATTACAGGCATGCTACTCGTTACCCAATTTGCTTTACGGGGCTCAATATTCTAGATCTTCAGTTTTTTGCAAGTTTTCCCCAACCCCATAACAAGGTACTGAGATTTTAATAAAATATTGTGGCTCGTAGTACTTGTTCATACAAACCCGTAAAAACAACATGACTCTTGATTGCGAAAATTCAGATTGTACAGAGGTGCCAGTTTCTAAAGTTAAGCAAAAGCCAAAACTTGAAATAGCATATCAAGATGAGTATTTGGTAGCTGTCAATAAACCTGCCGGCCTCTTTGTCCATAGAAGCTATATGGACAAAAATGAGATCTATTTTGCCTTGCAACTCATTAGAGATCAAATAGGCCAATACGTATACCCAGTCCATAGATTAGACAGGCCCACGTCTGGGGTATTGCTCTTTGCCTTGAGTTCTGAAATTGCACGGTTAATGGGAGAAGCCTTTACCAACAAAACCATACAGAAAACGTACTATGCATTAGTCCGAGGACATTTACTCGACATCGAAACCATTGATTATCCTCTCAAAGAAAAGCTCGATAAGTTAGGGGATAAAAATGTCAGTCGTTTCAAAGAGCCGCAACAGGCTCAAACTCATTATGAATCTATATTTACAGCGTCACTTTCTGTTCCAGTAGGTAAATGGGACAGCGTACGCTATTCTCTGATAAAATTGAAGCCCCGCACCGGACGTAGACACCAAATAAGAAGGCATTTAGCTCATTTACGCCATCCCATCATCGGAGACATCAACTATGGCGACAACAAGCAGAATCCCTTTTTTTGCAAGTATTTCGGTTTCAAGCGCTTGATGTTACATGCCCAAAAACTTGCTTTCCTTCATCCTATTTCAAAAGAACACATCTCAATAGAAGTTGAATTTGATCGACAGTGGCACCATGTTTTCAAAACCTTATCCTGGGATTGGTGACTTCTGATCAACATGAATGATTTCAATTACTTCTTTCGAAGGCCCCCTAAAATTGTTCCGAATTGCGTCCACCAGGGGACGCCAGTTAAGAAAACGGATAGCTACCCGGAAATCTCTCTGATTGATAATCTGGAAACATCATCGCCCTCATAATGCTCCATTTCCTGTGAATTTTCTGGTCATGGCCAGATATTAACTGCACAGGAATAGTATTAATTAACGAGAAAAGTGCGGAACTAAAATCTTAGAATTGGCAGTGTTAACAATAAATCAATACCCGTGTCTTAAGTCCCCGCACACATTGTGCACACGTTCAAAGCAAAACGGTTGTACATTTTTAATCGTTATTGGAAATTTATCATGGATTAAGGTTAATCGTTTGGAAGATATCCGTTAGTTTCTCAATGTCGTATAACGTGTGTCCTGCCAGCTGTATCGCCTTGTTTTCCTTTGCAATTATGTGAACAACGGTTCTCAGGGGATCCGTTCCCCGAAACCGCCATGCGATTTGAATCTGATAGGCATCGAATTCCCTATAAGTTGTTATCGGATCCTGTGAGACAATTTTAATATTACTGCCTACGAGTTTCAGTCCATCGGCATATGCCCCCGCCATTCTCTTTAACTGCAAGTTAATATCTTCACCGACCTGAAGCCGTGAAATCGATATCGCCATCGATGGCACCCCCTGCGGAATACCGGCTCTAAAAATCTGGTTGGATTGCAATACCTTGTTTTGAAACGCTTTAGGATAGTTTAACGTAAAGGCAGGAGAATTCGTTCTAACGAACTTGCCGTCTTTGGCAAAGCCTCTTGCCATCATAGCCGCCTCATCCACTTCGACATCAAGCCTCAAGGATTTCACCATAGCTGTTAGATTTTCCATGGTTTCATCCTGTTTGTTCGCAGCACCAAAGACAATTAGGCGGTCGTTCTTTTGCGCTGTGACAAAGGCAGATATCAACTCTGACCCTCCGACATTCATTATTATTTCAAAATAATTGGCCTTACTGCCATCTTTCAGTTCGGTTAACTGTTGATTGCTGACGTTATGAATCAGGCAGTCGGGTATCATCTTTGGCAACGCACGTGAAACATGGCCCGCCGTATCCTCCAAAGCTATACCCGATGGATAAGGCCCGGCAGTTATCCCCAGAGATGGCATGCCCTCATCGGATGCCCGCATGAAAACAAATGAACCGATTGGTCCAATTTCCTTGGTTAGTTTGTCAGGGTCATAATCAATGGAAAAACCAATTGCTTTGTCCTCATAGTGCTCCAAATTGGGCACTGAAACCGACTTTCCAGCTTGACCGGCCATTGGAGCAGACGCAAAGAATACAGAAACTGTCAATACCCAAAATACGATCCAGGTTGCTCTTTTCATCTCGATTTTCATAACGCCTCCTTTTTCAGCCTAACAAGTACTTATGTAGAAACTGTAGAACACGCTTTTGATAAGGTTATACAGAAAAAAAGGCTACTCGGCAATAATCAGAGTATCACGTTAGTATCGTGCAGTCACAGATTCAATATTAGTACAGGCAAGACTAAGCTGTTTTCAGCCTGACGGGGTGAAGATACTTCCTGTATCTCTCTGGTTCCGAAGAGGCCAAATGCCTAGCATGTTTTTATTTCCGCCCGTCGGAGATGTTTCCAGATTATGTTTGTTGGTCACTTTGTGATGAGTGTTAGGGGCCACTACTGGTACCACGACAGTATCGTGCAATCATTTCTCAAGAAGTTTGGTTATTTAACAGTTTTTCAAGGTTGATATAAACCAATCCAGCTCCGCGTCCCCCGCATTTTACATGATTCGGTGGCTACCTTGGAAGCCAGTTCAAGACTTTCAGCGAAATTGTTTTCCAAACAGTAGGCACAGAAAGCCCCGTGTAGTATATCACCTGCCCCTAATGTATCCTCCACAGTTGCTTCCTGAACACTTATTTGGCCGGACCTGTTCTTCTCTCTATAATGAATTGCACATTCTCCTCCAGTAACTGCCACATATTCGATACCGCATTTCTGCAGATAGTCTAGGATAGACTCCACATCACCGCAACCTGGAGGATAGAAGTCTTTGGAACATATTCCATAGTTGACAAACGGCAGAAGTTTCTCAAGGCCTGTTTTCCAACTGCCTCCATCCAGCACAACAGGTATGGATCGTTTTTCAGCCTCACACGCTATCTCCAGGGCCTGATCAATAAAATATCCGTCGAACATGATCAATGAAACACCGGTAAGGATATCCTCCGGCTCCTTTTCCAGGCTGAGGTTTCGTTTTTCAGTATCGGTATAAATGACACTCCTGTCACCATTGCTGAGGTCGACCGTAATCGATGACAGAACAGGCAGCTGTTCTGGATGTTCAGGCCAATCCAGGAGCTTGACACCATTTTGTGCCAGATCATTTTTTGAAAGTCCCGCCAGGGGGTGTTTACCAAGGCCTGTTATAAGTGTTGTTCTCTTGCCAAGTGCACTGCAGGCAACGGAACCATTTGCAGCAGGTCCACCAGCATACACCATTTGTTCTTCTGCCCTGACTTTTTCGTTGCTGCCGGGATATGATTTCACAAAATTGAAAATATCGACGGTTGTTAATCCGAAAAAAAGAATGTTTTGCATGGGGGGGCTGTATGAATATTTATTGTTTTCTTGATTCATCTCAAAGATAACTTCTGTACATCTGGGGTGGTATCTGAACTTCTCGGCGGTGAGAAATGCCCCTTGGCAATCTTAATAGTTTCTCCAAAACTGCAACATAACCTTTTTCCTGATAATATACGAAGATGGCTGACCAGTATAA
>CAXMTO010000161.1:0-7869 GCA_964196355.1 uncultured Myxococcota bacterium | reverse complement strand
AAAGTGAGGTTTTTCAAGGAAAAATATGACAAGAACTAAAGATCAAATTGGTCCGGAAATTGATTCCCTGGCGGATGATTTATTTGCAGTCAGCGATTTCTTACTGGCAAACCCGGAAACTGCTTTTCAAGAGTTTAAGGCACGTGATTATTTGAGCAGTATCCTGAAAGAAAGAGGGTTTGAAGTTGAAAAGGAAGTTGGAGGTATCGAGACATCATTTTTAGCACGACCTGCAGGATACGTTCAAACCAGGCCCACGGTGGCTCTGCTGGCGGAATATGATGCGTTACCTAAAATTGGTCACGGTTGCGGCCACAATCTGATTGCCGCCGCCAGTCTGGGAGCAGCAATGGCTCTGCGCCAGATCTTAGGAGACGAGGCGGGTGGCCTGGTACTGGTGGGTACGCCAGCTGAAGAAGGTGGCGGTGGAAAAGCCCTATTAGCTGATGCCGGTGTTTTTAAAGATATGGATGCAGCCATGATGTTTCATCCTAGCTCAATAAATGTTCCGGGACAAGGTATGTTGGGGCGGACTAAATTTAAAGTCGAATTTTTTGGTCGGACTGCTCATGCTTCCTTTTCACCTGACCAGGGTATTAATGCCCTGGATGCTCTTAACATTGCATACAATAGCATTAATGCATTCCGGCAACATCTACGATCGGATGGTCGTATACATGGAATAATCACCCATGGTGGCGAATCCCCGAGTATCATTCCAGATTATTCTGCCGGTCTATTTTATGTTCGTGGGGCAAGCAGGAGATACAGAGATGAACTTCTTGAGAAGGTAAAAAGCTGCTGTGAAGGTGCAGCGCTTGCCACGGGGTGCGAATTTAAACTCGAAATCTCCCAACCTGTACTTGATCCGATGAAGCGCAACCCGGCTCTGGAGGCTGCATTCATGCATAATATGAAAAAGCTGGGGATTGAAATAGACAATGACGATGGCCGTCAGGGCTCTTCAGACATGGGTAATCTCAGCCAGTATCTCCCATCTCTCCATCCCTGGCTTGCCATTGCAGGACCTGAAATTGCCATCCACAGCACCGGTTTTCGCGATGCTACTACCAGCAACCGTGGCAGAAAAATGATGCTTGATGCTGCAAAGATGCTGGCTATGACAAGTTGGGACTTCCTTAATTCATCGGAGTTGAGAGAGAGGGTAAAAGAAGATTTTTCAAGACCAGAGTGAGGGTAGCAATTAAGTGTGTTTAACGGTTAAGCCTGGGTTTTATGCTCGTGTTGAATAAAGTACCAAACAATACAGGGTGCCCGGAAAGCCTGACAGAATAACACAGCAATGATGCTGTGGCCAAAAGAGCACAATGGGCAGGTGGGTTGTAGTAAGTGGACGGATGCAAGAGTGAGAGTTGGAAATAAGCAAAATAATTATATCCAAAACATCAATATATGATATGGTGCATGGACGGGAGAGGCATTATGAATGACGAAGTTAAACAAATGAGTATTTTTGAACGCTACCTTACTATATGGGTAGCAGTCTGTATGATTGCGGGTGTAGTGCTCGGTAAATTATTCCCCAGCTTAACTGCCGCCCTTTCAGCTATGGAATTTGCTGAAGGCAGCCACGTCAATATCCCTATTGTAGTTTTAATCTGGCTGATGATTTTCCCGATGATGCTGAAAATCGATTTCAGCTCGATACTCCAAGTTGGCAAGAATCCCAAAGGACTCTTTATAACCTTGTTTGTTAATTGGATGGTCAAGCCATTTTCGATGTTTCTTCTGGGGCTGTTTTTTTTCAAAGTCGTTTTTGCTCAATGGATTTCACCTGAACAAGCTGATCAATTTATGGCTGGAGTAATAATTCTAGCCGCGGCCCCTTGTACTGCTATGGTATTTGTCTGGAGTCATTTGACAGATGGTGACCCAGCCTATACCCTTGTTCAAGTAGCGATAAACGACCTTTTGATGTTGGTATTGTTCGTCCCTGTCGTCGGGCTACTCCTTGGTGTTTCTGGGGTGCCGGTTAACTACGAGATCCTTCTTATTTCTGTTGGTCTTTTCGTCGTACTGCCGCTTGCTGTAGCCTATATTGTGCGTCGTTCCATTATTGCTAGTCGAGGAATCGATTGGTTCGAAAACCGCTTCGTGGCCTTTTTTCAACCGATCACCATTATTGCGCTGCTTATTACTCTGGTTACCATTTTCGCCTTCCAGGCCGAAAATATCACTGAAAAAGCATTTTTTGTTATTTTGATCGCCGTCCCCATACTGATCCAGGTCTACTTCAACTCCGGTCTTGTATACGGTCTGATGAAGTTCTTTAAAGTTCCTCATAGCATTGCTGCACCAGGAGCATTGATTGGGGCAAGTAATTTTTTCGAACTGGCCGTGGCCACGGCAATAGCTCTATATGGTCCAGGCTCTGGGGCAGCACTGGCCACTGTGGTCGGGGTGCTGGTAGAAGTTCCGGTAATGCTCACCGTTTGCAATATATGCAACAGGACTCGACATTGGTTCCCAACTCGACCACGGTGATCCTGATGGGTTTATCCAACCAAGAGCAAAGGGAAATTTAAACTTTGTTCTGAAATACGTCAATACATAGAAGTGAGGATATGTATTTGATGAATCATTAAACTTGAAACGGAGGCTAATTATGCTAAAAAAACCGCTGAAAATGTCAATAGTTGTTGTAATTGTAGGCATTTTTGGAATTACTGCCAACATCAATGCAGCTGAACTTTATGGTACCTTAAAAAAGGTCAAGGATAGCGGCGTTTTCAATGTCGGCCATAGGGAAGCTTCTGTTCCCTTTGCTTATTTTGAATCTGGCGGAACAGAACCAATAGGCTACGCGATGGATTTGTGCCATAAAATTGTCGACAAGGTTAAGGAAACTCTCAAAATGCCTGACCTCAAGATAAAATATGTGCCTGTTACTTCCCAGACAAGGATTCCGATTCTTGCCAATGGTACCATCGACATTGAATGTGGATCTACCACAAAAAATCTTACGCGCATGAAGCAGATTGATTATTTAGGAGTAACTTTTATCACCGGGACAAAACTTCTGGTTAAGAAAGACTCAGGGATCAAGGAAATTGAAGACTTGAAGGGTAAAAAAGTTGCGTTGTCTTTTGGTACCACTAACGAAAAAGTGGTCAAGAGGGCCTCAAAAAAGCTTGGTCTTGATCTCAAGTATCTAATGGTCAAAGATCATCCTGAAGGTTTTCTTGCTTTAGAAACTGGCCGTGCAGATGCTTATGGCAGTGACGATGTGTTGTTGTACGGTATGGCAAGCAAGTCAAAGAACCCTGAAGACTACGAAGTTATTGGAAGGTTTCTTTCCTATGACCCCTATTCCATTATGATACGGCGTGACGATTCAGCAATGAGTTTACTTGGCAATACGGTTCTTGCAGATCTGATGCGTTCCGGAGAAATTATGGAAATCTATAACAAATGGTTTAATCCTGGACCAACAAACATCAACATGCCTGTGAGCGATACACTCGAAACGGCTTTTGAAATTCAAGCTCTGCCTTACTAAGGTGCAGTATGGGCGGTTTGCACCGCCCAGTTTCTACAAAGAGAATAACCGGGAATGCAGGGTAATAGGCTAAAGGCTGAAGGCTGTTAGGAAAAGCAAAAAGCAGAGAAAAAACCCCCTCCTAATAGCCTTCAGCCTTCAGCCTACTAATTTAGCAGAATGAACTTGAGAAGGTTTTCGTGTTTTGTGACAGATATTTTTTAATAAGATACTGGTGAGTGTCCTATGAAATACAACTGGGATTGGACTGTCATTCTATGTACAAGTGACGATGAAGCAGAACAAGCTTCCTGGCTCTGGTTTTTAGCAAGGGATGAGGTTTGTCAGAATCCGTATCTAGAATGGATTCTTATTGGGTTTGGCTGGACTATCGCAGTTGCTCTTTGTGCCTGGGTGATCACATTTATCCTTGGTTCCATTATTGGTATCGCCCGAACGATGGAAGGCCATAAGCTGGTTTATACTCTGGCCACTGTCTACGTAGAAATATTCCGTAATGTACCACTGCTTGTTCAGATGTTTCTATGGTTTTTCGTTTTCCCGGAAATACTGCCTGAGGGCGCAGGACATTGGCTGAAAAGAGAATTGCCGCTGCCGGAATTCTGGACGGCTGTTGTTTGTCTTGGCATGTATCAGGCATCCCGCACAGCGGAACAGGTTCGTGCCGGTATCCAGTCAATTCCACAAGGACAGACTGCTGCCGGGTTGGCCCTGGGGCTTACTCTGTTCCAGGTTTATCGCGGTATTCTCCTTCCTATGAGTTACAGAATTATAATTCCACCACTGACGAGTGACTTTATGGGTATTTTTAAGAATTCTTCCGTAGCACTTGTGATTGGAGTGGTGGAACTTACTGCCCAGGCTAGACAGGTGTCGGAGTATTCTTATGCAGTGTTTGAAGCGTTTACTGCCGCCACTTTCCTCTATATTGTGGTTACATTTGTCGTGGTTACCACAATGACATATGTGGAGAAGAAAGTACACATTCCTGGATCTATTTCGTTGGAGAAAAAATAAGATGAGCAGTAATTTTGATTTTGGGGTGATTTATGAAGCGATACCCTTCTTATTTTCCGGAATGGGGATCACTTTACTGTTGACCATTGTTGCTATTATCGGAGGGATCATAATAGGTACTTTGCTCGCTTTGATGAAGCTTTCCCCCTTTTTTCTCCTTCAGAAAAGTGCGCAGGCATATGTCAATTTTTTTCGTTCAATGCCGCTTATTCTTGTGATTTTCTGGTTCTATTTTCTTCTGCCGATGTTCACAGGAAAAGCACTGGGGGGGCTAACTTCCGTACTCATTGCTTTCACCATGTTTGAGGCGGCTTATTATTGCGAGATCATCCGGGCTGGAATACAAAGTATTAGAAGTTCGCAGATCCAGGCAGGGAAAGCTCTCGGGCTGACCTACCCGCAAAACATGTATTATATAATTCTGCCTCAGGCTTTCCGAAATATGATTCCGGTACTCCTGACCCAGGCTATTGTCCTTTTCCAGGATACATCGCTCGTTTATGTTGTCGGAATTAAGGATTTTCTTACATCAGCTGAGCTTGTATCTGTTCGCGAAATGCGACCGATTGAAATGTTTACAACTGCAGCTATAGTTTATTTCGTTATATGTCTGTCGGGATCAATTTTTGTAAAAAGGTTACAAGATAAATTTGAAAGGACGACATTATGATTGAGGTGAAGGAAATAAGTAAATGGTATGGTTCTTTCCAGGTTCTCACGGACTGTTCCACCAGTATCAAAAAAGGCGAAGTAATCGTTGTCTGCGGTCCATCCGGGTCAGGAAAAAGTACTTTGATTAAATGTGTGAACGGGCTCGAACCTTTCCAAAAAGGTGAAGTTACAGTAAACAGCATCTCCGTTGGTGATAAAAAAACAAACCTGCCTAAACTCAGGGCCCAAATTGGCATGGTATTCCAGGCCTTTGAACTTTTCCCACATATGAAGGTGATTGATAACATTGTCTTTGCTCAGATGAAAGTTTTGAAACGATCACTTGATGAGGCCACCAGCCGCGGGATGGGATTGCTTGAACGTGTCGGTCTTAGTGACCAAGCGCAAAAGTACCCCGCTCAACTATCGGGAGGACAGCAGCAACGTGTTGTCATTGCACGTGCTCTGGCTATGGATCCTATAGCTATGCTGTTCGATGAACCCACCTCAGCTCTTGATCCGGAAATGATTAATGAGGTACTCGAAGTCATGATCGAATTAGCAGAAGGAGGGATGACGATGATGGTCGTAACCCATGAAATGGGCTTTGCTCGTAAAGTGGCCAACAGGGTCATATTTATGGACGAAGGTATTATTGTCGAAGATGCCTTGAAGGAAGACTTTTTTACCTCGCCGCGGAGTGAAAGGGCCAGAGACTTTCTTGAGAGTATTATTTAGTTTTGCCGCCAGCAAGAACAAATACTCATCCATAAAACCGCCAGTTCCGGCAGCGGCTCCCTAACTTCTAACGTACTAAAATTCTGTGAAGACAGCTTCAACCAGCTCTGCCTCCAACTGTTGAATTCCATATGTAACAACAGATAATATTTGTCTTTTTAACGGAGCAAATAAGTTATGAAACGCCTTGATGATCTCGGTTTTGACACCGTTTTGAACCGTAGAGGGACTAGCAGCTACAAATGGGACACCGCAGAGATTCTGAAAGAAAATTTGCTCCCTCTATCTGTTGCAGACATGGATTTTGCTGTTCCGACCGAAGTTACGCAGGCACTGGTAGACCGAACCGAGAAGCCGATATACGGATATGAGTTTCAACCGAAGACTTTGAAAAAAGCCATTATTAGTTGGCAGCACAGTCGCCATGGGTTTGAGATTCACGAAGACTGGCTACTGTTTATGCCAGGTGTCGTGAGCGGTTTAGCTGTTTCCATTTTAGCGCTTACACAAAAAGGAGACGGGATTGTTATTCAACCACCCGTTTTTCGTCCGTTCTTTAATGTTGTGACAGAAAATGAAAGGCATTTACTCCTCAATCCGTTGCATTACGATCCCGAGTCTCTTTACTATACAATGGATTTTGATTCTCTTGAAAAGCTGTTTTCCGAGCAAAAACCACGACTGATGTTTCTCTGCAACCCTCACAACCCCGTTGGGCGAGTATGGACAAAAAAGGAACTTCAGGTGCTGGGAACCCTCTGTGAAAAACATCAGGTTATTTTGGTCTCCGACGACATTCATGCTGACCTGATATTTCCCGGCCACCGTTATCATCCTCTCATCAATATCTCAAAAAATCCTAAGAACAACATCATTCAGTTGATGTCGCCGGGGAAATCTTTCAATATCCCCGGATTAGGCTTTTCTTATGCTGTGATTGCAAATAGTGAAATAAAAGAGCGTCTCGCAAAAAAACTCTCCGCCATGGCGCTAAACAAAACAAACACTATGTCAACGGTGGCTGCGCAAGCTGCCTATCAGAACGGAGAGAAATGGCTGAACAGTGTTTTAGGCTATATTTGGAATAACTATATTTTTTTAAAAACAACTCTTTCCAGTGAACTTCCCTGGGCTAAAGTGGTTCCGCTTGAAGGTACTTTCCTGGCGTGGATTGATTTACGCTCTTCTGGATTAAACCATAATCAATTATCCCGGGTCATCCGGTCAAAAGCAAAATTGATATTGTTTGAAGGATATCAGTTTGGGGATGGTGGTCAGGGCTTTATGCGCTTAAATCTGGCGTGTCCACGCAAAACGCTACAGGAAGCTGTCAAGCGGTTTGTTACTGCGTTAAATCAGGCCCATGAAAATCCTCCGCCTTTAGAAATCATGGGCATACCGGTTTCATCTTGCGGATGTTGCAGTTCCTGAAAGTGAGAAATTGAAGATGGATTGGATCTATTTGTCAATCATTACCTTGCTTGCAGCAACCCTTCAATCTGCTACCGGCTTCGGTTTTGGATTGATTGCAGTGCCCTTATTTTTACTCATTCTCGATTCAAGAGAAGCCATTCAAATGGTTATGATTGTCATTCTCTGTATGTCCTTTCTGGACTGGATAAAGTTAAGAGGTCAGGCTTCAATAGATCTTCTGAAATGGTTGAGTATAGGGTCGTTGATAGGGTTTCCATTTGGTATCTACATTTATCATCAGATGGATTTACCTCTACTGAAAATGATAATTGCTGTGGTAATTTTAATTTTTAGCCTTCATAACCTGATGAGGTTATTTAAAGGGTTGTTGCATGAAAATCAACATTCTCATAAACATAATAAATGGATGACGATTTTTACCGGTTATATTTCCGGGCTTATGTCGACTAGCCTGGCAATGCCGGGCCCGGCTGTGATGTTGTATCTGGTTCACCAAAAGCTCGAGAAGA
>CAXMTO010000160.1:0-7564 GCA_964196355.1 uncultured Myxococcota bacterium | reverse complement strand
AACAGCGCTTATGTTTCGGACTTGGCCGCCCTTCTGAACAGCCGGAAAAATATCATGGCCTGAGTCACCAACAACAGAGGTACCAACATTGTCGGAATGTACCAGGTTGCTCCGAAATTTGTCATCCACACATCCCCCTGTTGGAGTGCATTTACAAGGTCGATGGTGCCAACGATGCTGAAGAGCCAGAAAGCCGCCCGTGCCACTGACCAACTATTCCGAAGAGCAATGAGTGCCAGAAATGCCAGCACACCGGTAAGCAAGTCTCCAAAGGCAGCAGGCGCGGCAAAAGTTTCCGGTAGCGGTCCAGCAACCACTCCCGGAACAAGAAATACCATTTATTTCCTCCCCTCCATCGCCTGCTTGGCCTCTTTGGTCGTCCATACGGTGTTGGCGATGAAGCGGAAGTTCACCACAGCAGCGGCATAACCGTCCCCTTCTTCGACCTGCGCGGCAGCGGTAGCGTCCTTGACGACCGCGACTTCAAAACCCTGCTCGAGTAGTTCCCGCATGTGCGACTCGGTACAAAGGTTGGCTGACATCCCGGCCAGGATGACCTTGTTGATACCACGCTTGCGCAACTGCAGTACGAGATCGTTGCTCTCAGGTCCATAGACCTTGTGCGGACTGGTGACGACGGTTTTACCGTCCTCGATGTATGGCTTGTATAGTTTCAGCCAATCGGCACCGGAACCCTCAAATCCGTCAACGCTCAAAGCATCTTTGCGATCGAACATGCCGATGTTGTGCATCAGCTTTTCGAGAGCCCCCTCGAACCGCCAGCCGTGGTCGTGGGGGTAGTAGTAGTGAGGTGAAACAAATACCTGGATACCGTTGGCTTTTGCGTCCTTGAACAATGTCTCGATGTTCTCAACTGTGTTGTTTGCGGTCACACTCTTGCCGACCACACCCCAGGCCACACCCTTGGGGCTCAGGAAGTCGTTTTGCGGATCGGTTACGACAAGCGCCGTATTGGTGGAATCGATCTGCATGCCCGGATCGGGCAGTTGGGCGATGGCGACCGATGCGCCCAATACTATAAGGATCATTGTGGCAAGAATTGCGAAACCACGGAATTGCTTAAATTGTTCTTTCATAATTTTGCTCCTATTATTTTGCAGGCTAGCAAACCTAAGGTTATGTCTTTGAAAATACTGAACCAGCTAGCCCGCATTTCTCATGAACATTGTGTCAATTTTCTGAAACTGTTTTCATTGTAACAGCTTGCCACCCGTTCGATGTGACGAGAAATATTACACAATGTTCACCAAAGGCCAGCAGGTATGATCACATCTTCCGCGTCGCTACCCCAGCAAACATAGACTACTATAGTTCACGGGGGTGCTTCTTGAAGATGTAATCATCTTTGCTGGTGAGAAATCCGGGCTAGTTTTGCGCTGTTCTGGCAACCTGTTTACTCATAAAACTCCGTATGGTGGCAGCAATGAGTTGTCCATCCTCTTCGAGGGCAAAGTGGCCGGTGTCGAGCAGGTGAAACTCGAGGTTTTCTAAATCCTTTTTGTAGGGATATGCACCTTCGGCAGGAAAGATGTGGTCATTTTTACCCCAGACGATCAGCGTCGGGGGTTGGTGCTTGCGGAAGTAGGCCTGCCATTGCGGATAATGGGGAACATTGTTCTGGTAATCGTAGAACAGGGCCAGTTGTATGGCGGAATTTCCTTTACGAGTAAGGTGACGCAGGTCGGTATTCCAGTTATCCGGGCTTATCGTCTCGACGTTGCGCACACCGTGGGTGTACTGCCACTTCACACCGTCCGGAGAGATGAAACCGGCCAGTGGCTCGGCGTTTACCGCGCTACGGTCTTTCCAGTATACTCGGATCGGGTCCCAGAACTCACGCAGTCCTTCTACATAGGCATTGCCGTTCTGAACGATGAGAGAATCGATTTGTTCGGGGTGTTTTTCGGCTAGACGGAAACCAATCGGAGCGCCGTAATCCATCAAGTACAGGCTGTATTTTTTTATCCCGAGCTCCTCTGTAAAGCGCTCCATAACCTTCGCCAAGTTGTCAAAGGTGTAACTGAACTCCCCCATCTCTGGCTGGGCACTGTTGCCGAATCCGGGGTAATCCGGTGCCAATACGTGATACCGGTCTGCCAACGCCGGAATCAGATTGCGAAACATGTGCGACGAGGTTGGAAATCCATGCAGCAGCAGGATGGTCGGTGCATCTAATGGTCCGGCCTCACGGTAGAAGATCTCCACCTCATCGATAATGACCGTTTTATGCAGCGTCTGCGTCACCGCAATCTTTGACTTGAGGTCAGCCGCTGTGACGTGCTTACTCAATAGAGTAACCAGCATACTCATGAACAGGCTGGTGATTAGGACCGTCGTCGTTAACTGACGGCCTGCTGATTGTGATTGATAAATACTCATGCTGTTCTCCTGTTTAGTAATTGGAAAATCATCAAGATATCTGAGCTTTCCAGTTGAAAGGCTAGGTATGCAACTATTCCTTTGTCTCAGCAAGTGATGGCACTGCCGGGAAATCAACTCTGGGCTCTGCCACGAGGTTGAAATAGTTTGTAAATAGGTTCAGAGCGACATTGGCGACAACTTCTGCAATTGCCCCCTCGCTGAACCCGGCCATTCGAATCTTTGTCAAGTCATTATCAGTAACGTGACCATGCTCTTTGACCAGTTTTCGCGTAAAACCAAGGGCGACACGCGATTTGCTCTCGCAAGACTCACCGCGCCTGCTATCCAGTATTTCCTCTTGGCTCATACCAGCTATCTGTCCCATGGCGCTGTGAGCAGAGAGACAATAAATGCAACCATTGCATTCACCGACCACCAGGGCTATCTGTTCTCGGAATTTTACCGAGAGTTCGCCACCAGCCAGCGCTCCGCTAAAATTGAGATTACCCCTCCAGTACCGCAGGTGATTGAGCCATGCTGCGCATCATGCTTGGAGTCATCCCGAGTTTTTTCTGGACGTCATCGAGAAGGACTTTGGTTATTCCTGTTGCTTCTTGTGGATTGATCGAATTGATCCGTTCCATGGTTTCTTACCTCTGTTTCTTGGTTTTTCTCTGCTTACATTGAATGTATTCCAATAATTGTGCCAACCTGTAATTATGCCTCAAATATTTGTAATTAAAGAAATTATTGAATATTGCTAGTAAAGGAGTTGACCACGGAATTTAGTTGATTAACGAAATTTAGTTGCTATGCAACGAAATATTGCTACTTTATAGCCATGCTTATTTCGCCAGACCTGCAGAACGATATCGAGGACTACAAGAGCCTGCTGCTCGACATGCCATTGGAGCGTTCTCTGGCCGGGGTATTAGGTCTTATTGTAAGGCGATTGGCGGCCCATCCTCAAACCGCACTGGTCCGGATCTGGTTGTTAAAACCTGCAGATATCTGTGCCGTCTGTCCATCAAGTAAAGGGTGCCCTAGAGAGGACAACTGCCTGCATCTTGTTGCCAGCGCCGGCAATCCCATCAATTCCCCCGGAGAGGATTGGTCTCGCTTAGACGGCAAGTTTAGCCGCTTCCCGGTAGGTGTCCGCAAGGTGGGGAAGGTAGCAGCCACAGGCCAACCGATCGAAGTTCTGGACATCGAACAAGATGACACCTGGATTGCCCGCCCCGACTGGGCTAAGCGAGAAAAAATTAGGGGTTTTATCGGCCAACCGCTGGTCTGTCGGGGAGAAAAACTGGGAGTACTGGTCCGGTTTACCCGACAACAATCGGCCTCGGAAGACCTTCAGTGGCTGCGAATGGTTGCCGACCATGCCGCAATGAGCATCGTCAATGCCCGTACCTTTGAAGAAATCGCACGCCTTCACAAACAGCTGGAACTTGAAAGCGATTTTCTACGACAGGAAATCGTTGAAATCGCTGGTATGGGGGAGCTCGTCGGTCAGAGTGCGGCGCTACAAAACGTCGTCCGGCAGATCGATCTTGTTGCGCCAACCGATGCCAACGTCCTGATCCAAGGTGAGTCTGGAACTGGCAAGGAGCTAGTGGCCCGCGAAATTCACAAACGTAGCAACCGGCATGAGCGGCCGATGATTAAAGTCAATTGCGCCTCCATTCCTCAAGATCTCTTCGAGAGTGAATTTTTTGGTCATGTTAAAGGGTCATTTACTGGCGCCATAAAAGACCGTGCCGGGCGCTTTGAGGCGGCAGATGGAGGAACCCTGTTTTTAGACGAGGTCGGGGAAATCCCCCTGGAGTTACAGGGCAAATTGCTGCGTGCTTTGCAGGAGGGCGAATTTGAGCGGGTTGGTGAGGAGCGCACCCGGCAAGTCAATGTAAGAGTCATTGCCGCAAGCAACCGCGATCTAAAAGAAGAGGCCGCCTCCGGCAGATTCCGCAGCGACCTTTATTACCGTCTAAACGTCTTCCCAATCGAGGTCGCTCCTCTTAGACGGCGCAAAGAGGATCTTCGGCCTTTGGCATCGTTATTCCTCCAGCGGGCAACCCAAAGATTCGGCCGGCCGCTAATCGGCTTGACCCAGGCCGACCTCTTGCAATTGCAGAATTACAATTGGCCTGGCAACGTGCGGGAGCTGCAGAATGTTATCGAACGAGCGGTCATCGTCAGTACGGGAAATCGATTGAGGTTGGACCTTGAAACTGGCAGTGACGAACACCAGCTTCTGCAGCTGACTACAGTCACGGAAAGCCAGAACAATATCCTCACAGAAACAGAAATGCGTGAGTTGGAGCGGCAAAATATTGAAGCCGCGTTGAAACAGAGTGAAGGCAGGATCTATGGCTCAAAAGGAGCGGCCTGTCTGCTGGGAATACCGCCAACCACACTTACTGCACGGATTAATAAGGTGGGAATCAATAGGGGGTCCAAGTTTATGGATTGAGGACAAATTCATATCTTCAATATGGGAATATTAACACAAATCTCCGCGGTGCAAACGAACTGCAGTGTAGTTATTGGTAACTTGTTCAGAAAGATTACTATTCGCTCGGACAACTATTTTGACCGATTCACCACAATCTAGCAGCTCCTGTACACAAGCAACCGCCCGGTTGCTCCACTTGCACCAACAATAAGGGTCGTCATTTAAATGCTCGTATAGTAATAAATCATCTTTTACGAATCACGCTCGGTTCAAGGGTCCGACTCTGAAGCGTCCTCCTGAGTTGCTGGTTAGTGCCTTATTCCTGAACACCTGTCATAAAAACAAGAAATCTGGAGAGTGCCTTGAAATTCGGAGCTTAAAGTAATCACCAAGGCAGTTATACCCCTCAAGCTGATACTGAAAAGAGTGCAGGGATTTTTACCGTTAACCGGTGTTAGAAGGTATCCACTACTCAATGGTTGCAGCCTCCTCCGACTGAGGCAAATGGTCGGTGATTTCAAACCAAGGCGCTTTTGAACCAACCATAACGTGACGCATAGGCTTACAACCTGGGTAACCATCTACAGTACCCAACGCTAACCCCATGCATATCTCAACCGAGGTACCACCAAGTACCCATCACTGAAACATGACAGAAGAGCCACACCCCCAAGTGGAGGTGCGTTCTCGTCAGTTTCGCTTCAGTGATTTGAAAAGTTTGGTGGTTTTCGGTTGAAACGATTCTGCGTTAACGCAAAATTATAAATCTTATACTGCTAAGTTTTTTTGTTAATCCATAAACACACCGTAACTCTTAATAATTTCAGTGAATTGTTAGCCGGTCGTTGTGTTATCGACGAAGCCATTTCTCAGAAAAAAGTATCTGAGTGATCCTCAAAATAATTGAATTACTTAAAAACTACTCCATTGAGGATTGACACTGCAAGGCAAATAATTAGCCAAATATATATATCTTTCCTCTTCATACTACCTTCACAGCTATTCCCTGAAATATTCTCTCTGGAGATCAAATAGGTACTGTCTTTCACACATAGGTACTTGGTTGGGACTCATAGGGCATTTCTACTTAATAAATCAAATCAGCTATGAGCGTGTTGGTTCACAGTTAACATTTTCATTAAATGAAAAGTTTCGCTGCAAATCATTTCTACAGAGGGGGGGGAAATAGGAAAAGCTGGGATGAAATGAATCCGGCCAGAGATACTCAGGTCATTGACTGTCTGGAACCATCTTTTCTTTGTAGATACATTTTTACTGTCAGGCTATTCTTGATTATCTTGATTTTCTCAAGGCTCAAAACACCTTTTTGAGTCGTTAGGTTTTTGGGACAACTTCTCAATTACATTAACAAGAATAGTGTTAACCTTATGAGAAACAAAAGAGGCAGAGCCATTTCTGACTCTGCCATAAAGTCAAATCAGATGCTCAATTGCTGTCTCGCACCGGCCAGATTAAATGATCGAAAATCTTGAGTTCATCGGACACTCTGCCAACAGATAGGTGTACAACCCAAACATTATTGCTATTACCTTCATATTCAGTGCTGGCCCAATAGTCGTAATCACCTTTGCCACCGTATTCAAATTCCCTTAACTTTGTAAATGGATGTCCTTCTGGAAGGGCTGGAGCAGATGTAGAAGTGTCTAATAAGGTTATTAGTTCATCTCTAGTTGGGAGTCTCCAGCCTTTTTGACCCCCTATTTCAACATTTTGACATAAATTCACTGCCTCTTCCCAAGGTACGCCCTTATCAAGAATTTCGGTATTTTTTGCCCAAATAAGTCCCGTCTGTTTGTCCAGGACTGCTGCACCTCCCATAATGCATTTGAATCGACTTGAGTCGCAACCATCTGGTCCGCCATCATTCGCAGGTAGTACTTTGCTTTTATCAGCTACAGGGGGAAAGAATTTTTCCCCACTTGCAGTTTTCTCAAAGAAAACCATTACGGCCAAGAATGTAATCAATGTGAGAAAAAAGATTACCTTTGTCTTTTTAACCATAATTTCTCCCTCCTTTTGAATGTTTCATAAAAAAAGCCGAGTCACCCCATATATTAGGCAACTCGGCTATCTAATAGACCCGCAGTTTTCCGTCCCTGTCTTTCGGCAGGTTTGGCTTTATCTCAAATGAAAGTTAAATTTATTCCCCGTTTAAGATTCAAAACTAAGGCGAACGTACTACCCTTAATCCTATATTGTCAAAATTAATATCAGCTCTTAGACTGTGACGGTTAGCTGATCGACAACTCCTGGCGTTATCTGCTATTCCCCCACCCCGCATTACACGTTCCGCACCATCTGAAGGACCAATAGGATTAGTAGTTGATCCTGATGAATAATGACCATACCAATCTGAACACCACTCCCATACACTGCCGTACATGTCATACAGTCCCCATGCATTTGGCTTCTTTTGGGCAACGGGATGGTGTGGGTAATTTTTTGAATTACCGCAATACCATCCAAGTTCACTCAAATTTGTATCATAATCACATGTAAGTACAGATATTTCTCCATTTGCAAAGGATGTTTTGCTTCCAGCTCTTGAGGCATATTCCCATTCTGCTTCGGTCGGAAGTCTGTAGGTATGAGGTTCCTCAATTTTATTCAATTTATTTATAAATTCTTGCGCATCATCCCAGGACACTCGTTCTGCCGGACACTTTTCATTACACTTTATGATATAGAGTGGTAAAACTCCCATTA
>CAXMTO010000159.1:0-4311 GCA_964196355.1 uncultured Myxococcota bacterium | reverse complement strand
GTTCTTCAGTGATTACCAGGGGCGGTGCAAAGCGGATAATATTATCATGCGTTTCTTTACAGAGCAGTCCGTTATTCTTGAGTTTGAGACAGTACCGGCGGGCTCTTCCAGCTTCTTCACTTAGTTCCATTGCAATCATTAGCCCCCGGCCTCTCACCTCTTTGATCATTGGACTGTTTATCTGTTTTAGTTTTTCGAGAAATTTTTTTCCCATCTTTCTGGAATTCTCGATCATTCCCTCTTCTACCAATACTTTCAAAGCAGCGCGTGCCACAGCACACCCCAGTGGATTTCCACCAAAAGTCGAACCATGTTCACCTGGTTGCAGCACATCCATTACCTCGGTATTGGATAGGACAGCTGAAACCGGATAAAATCCACCAGACAAGGCTTTGCCGACGAGTGTCAAATCAGCTTCAATATCCTCATGTTCCTCAGCAAGCAGCTTCCCTGTAAGCCCAAGGCCTGTTTGAATTTCGTCAAGAATGAGTACGATGTTGTTATTAATACACAGTTCTCTAGCAGTTCTGAAATATCCTGCTGGTGGAATTATCACTCCAGCTTCTCCCTGTATCGGCTCGACCAGAAAGGCAACTGTATTGGGCGTTAGGGAACTCCCTGTATCACTAGAAGTGGTGACATAATGAGACAAGTATCAAAAGAAAGGAGGTGCCCCTTTTTATCCTTCTTTGGTCTTTTAAATGTAGTGCTGATTTCCTAGCTTTTCATTCTCTCCCTCACGAATCAAAGGGGTGTTTGTAGAATTCCTTAAGGGCTATGGTGGCAGCACCTCGTGCCCAGTCAGAATCTTTCCATTTTTCCACAATGGTCTGCACAGGCTTTATCAAATCTGAGTTTGTATGTTCTTCAATTGATCTTTTCATTGGTTCAAACAAAAGCTCACCTGACTTTACCCCATCGCCTGAAAATATAATTTTTTCCGGGTGAAAAAGTTGGATGAGTGCAGCAATGCCAAGACCCATTATATTTCCAGATTTAGCAAAAATCGATTGAAGCGTCTTGTTGCCAGCTCTTGCAAGTTCTATGAGTAGATCAAGACTAAGCTCACCTCCGCTGTCATTGCACCAGTTTCCCGAGCGCAAACTTTTCTCGGCTGCCGATAGTATTGCCGTTTCATTAGTGTATGCCTCTATGCATCCCCGCTTGCCACACCTGCAAAGTTCTCCTCCCGGAGAGACCACCATGTGTCCATATTCCGAGGCGATTCCGTTGGGTCCGCGGTAGAGTTTTCGATCAATAACTATCCCCATACCGATACCCTCTTCAATGGTGATTACCAGGAAATTATTGGCATCTGCTCCTTTGCCGTACCAGAGGTGCGCAAGGGTCAAAGCGTTTGAATCATTATCGATATAGGTATTTAGGGAGAGTCGTTCTTCGATAAGATCGCTAAAGGTGGAGTCTCCTGTTTTGTAAAGCGGGTTCCAGGTGTAAACTCCTGATTCATTTTTCATCAGCCCAGGCACTCCAATGCCGATACCGAAAATTTCGCATACGGCGAGACCTGCTTTGGCAGCGCAGTGACTTACGGCATCCTCGATAATGTCGGCAATATATTCAAGGGGTCTTTTGCTAAATTGTACAGGTATAACGACTGAGCTTCGCACATTGGCCTGCATGTCGGTTACCGCACAGCTTATCCTGGAACTAGAGATTTTAATGCCTGCGACATAGGTGGCATCCGGATTTATGGCTAGCTCTACCCTGCGTCTTCCGGGTGTGGCAGCTTCTTTTGAATTTTTTTCATAGATTAGATTTTTTTTTATCAGGGCAGCTGTTATATTTGTTACGGATGCTCTGCTTTGTCCGGTAATCTCTGCAATCTGGATTCGTGATATTCCTTTATGTATTCGTATTGTATCAAGAATACTGTACTGGTTTAAAGCCTGAGCTCGCTGTCTATTGTTTAAATATGCCATTAGTTATAAATGATTTTTCCAAGGTATTGATTTTCAGCCTCTTATTGCGTCTATAGGAGGCTGGTGTCATAGCCAAAACTGTTTGGTAAGGGATAGAAATATTCGCAAAACTTTATCCTTAGCGGTCTTTTGCAGTAAAAATCTTCTATTAAAGAATATATTAGAATTAATTTTCTGTGTAAATATATTTCTATATATTCACACTTAAATTTATGATATTTTCGTAACTTCGTATCTTTTTGTCTAGTTTTGCATATAAATAAATGTGTACATACAGATACATATGATGTTTTTGAGTTTCGGTTGGTGTTGTGGAACTTTTTCGGCAGAATTCTAATATATTTATTGAATAAATTAACTGGGTGTGCTTTTATATGCTGACAATGGGAGTTTTCCTCTGAGATAAACTATTATTAAGGACAGAATTTTATCCTTGGTAATATTGCACATATGATTGTGATATTATTTTTATTCTAGGTCGAAAAGCTAATTTTCCAAAATACCATCAAGGCATTTTAACTATTGTTTTAAATACAACAAGGGGGCGTTATGAAACGGGAAAAACTGTCTAATACTGTTCTATCTGGATTGGTAGCACTGTCTGTGTTTACATCGCTTATATTAGGTAGTGCGATGAGTGCGGAGGCTAAAAAGGTTAAAGTCGGTTTTATTCTAAAAACCATGCAGGAAGAGCGGTATCAGCGGGATAAGGCTATTTTCATCAAAAAAGCTGAATCGTTGGGTGCCAAGGTATACTTTGACTCAGCTAATAATGATGAACTGATGCAATTGGCCAAATTTGAAAATATGCTGGCAAAAGGCTGCAAGGTGATTGTAATGCAGCCGGTCAACACAGGGACTGCCGGTAATATGGTAAAAATGGCTAACGAAGAAGGTGTAAAGGTCGTCGGTTATGATTCCATGCTCGTCAATGGTCCGTTAGATGCAATGGTCATGCAGGACAGTTGGGCGGTTGGCAAATTGCAGGGCGAGGCGATGGTCAAGTGGATGAAGAGCAAAAAAGGAAAAATTGAGGGAAAGGTTGCTCTCATTATGGGACAACCCGGCGATTCCAATGCCATAGCAATGAGTAGTGGGGCTCTAGAGATTATTGAGAAAAACCCCGGTCTACAACTTGTTGCCAAACAGGCCCATGAGGGTTGGTCTTCTGAAAAAGCGATGGCCACTGCAGAAAACCTGCTTACTAAACACGCTAATGATATTGATGCTTTTATCTGTAATAACAGCGGTATGGCGCGTGGAGTTGTTGCGGCCCTCGACGCCCAGGGAATCGCCGACACGGAAAAAGTCTTTGTCGCTGGGTCTGATGCTGATCTGGTGAACCTTCAGTATGTGGCTCAGGGGAAACAATCCGTTGAAATTTGGAAAAAAATCGCTCCGCTTGCTGAAACGGCAGCAGAAGTAGCAGTTCAACTGGCCAAAGGCGAAAAAATAAACGCTGATAAAATGGTCAACAATGGTTTTGTTGATGTACCGACAATCGTGACCCCGATCTTCTTGATAACAAAAGACAACCTTGATTCCACAATTATTGCTGAAGGATTATATACCAAAGAGCAGGTATATGTGGAATAGGAAACATACACTATGTGTGGGATACCATCAAAGATGGCGTCAAGTATCACCTTTTCGCAATAAAGATTGATCATCGAAAGCTCGCCTTTTAACGAAAGGGCGAGCTTTTTTTGTAGACAGATCAGGAGGGGGCATATGGGTGAAGTCATCTTGGAAATGAGAAACATTATAAAGGATTTTCCCGGGGTGCGCGCGTTGGACAATGTCAATTTTGAGGCCCGCTCTGGTGAGTTGCTGGCTCTGGTGGGTGAAAACGGGGCCGGGAAATCGACCTTGATGAAAGTGTTAAGTGGGGTGTGGCCCTATCCCACATACGAAGGCGACATTACCATAAGGGGGGAGTTAAAACAGTTTCGCAGCACCAGAGACGCTGAAGCATCAGGTGTTGCAATCATTTACCAGGAATTAAATCTCATCCCTGAGTTAACCGTTGCAGAAAACATCTTCTTGGATCGTCAGTTTACCAATTCGTTCGGTATCGTGAACTGGAGTAAATTGTACTCAGAGACCCAAAAGCTGCTCGACGAACTGAATATCACCGATTTTATGCCGACCGATAAGGTTAAAGAGTTGACTGTTGGTAAACAGCAGATGGTTGAAATTGCCAAGGCACTCTCCAAAAAAGCCAAAATCTTGGTCTTTGATGAACCGACATCAGCTCTTACCGACAAGGAAGTAGAAGCACTTTTCGAGATCATACGTGGATTGAAGCAGCAAGGTGTGTGCATGTCGTACATCTCACATAAAATGGAAGAATTGCAGCAGATTGCCGACC
>CAXMTO010000158.1:0-6153 GCA_964196355.1 uncultured Myxococcota bacterium | reverse complement strand
TTACCTTCGATTTGGCAATGTTAAATTCAATGCTCAGTTGCTAAAATTACATGTAAGTTTAACAGATTGAAGATTTGCAGAAGAAACCTTTAACGGGGATTAGCAAAATAGTTCACCTGGATTTTCTGTAGGTTACTTATAGATAAACTCTAGTAATCGTAACAATACTCCAGAAAACCTGACCAATTTTCAAGAGGAACGGTTAGAGCTTATTCGCCGCGCGAAAGTCTTCCCTAATAATGCTTGCTCGCATCCCAGAGCCCTTCTACAGGTCAAGAACAAGGTGGAAATATCTGTTCAAATCAACGATACCGGCATCCTGTTTTTCCTGTTTATTAAAGGCTCCCTGAAACCAGTCATAATGGTCCCAGAATGTGGCCTCAGCTCTGTTAATACCGTATTTTTCCAGTCTCTTTATATATTCTTCGCTCCCATCATATGCATCCAAAACATCAAAGAAATCTGGCAGGTCGGAAGCATTGACCACGTAGAAATAATTCGGATAAGAACCGACAAACCCTTTTATAAAGTCTGCCCTGTCTCTGCTTGGATCAAGATATTTCGATTCCAAAAAAAGATCCCTGACATTGTCGTGCCAGCGATCCACGACTATTGAAATCACCTCGTCATCCCGGTCCGGGATATTGGTCACCCTTACCCAGGCAACATTTGCGTTATGATCAACGACATGACGGAAAAATGATACACCAGGTGCAGCAACCGCAGTGAACGCCTGGATATAGTCCTCGGAAGTTTCAAACTCTGCTGGTAAGCCCGGATAGGTTTGCCCTGCAGGCAGATAATTCGTGTCAAACCCGATCCCTGATACGGAGATATGATCGTTTACCACCCGTTCAATCAGCTCTCTTTTGGGTTCATCCGTGGTAAACATTGTCCCTGCAGGGATTGCAGCAGGATCATAATGCAGATCCTCTGGATCCACTCCGATGTACCAGGACGCCATCATCTCCTGTCTGTTCTTTTGGGGCATATAATCGAGGAAATAGCTCTCTCCCTCAATTCGCAGCGCATCCATATAGATGCGGGTTGAAAGCTGATGTCCCGCCGTGCCGTAGATATCGAAGCCTGCAACAAGAGCGTAATAAATTCGTTCTAACAGCGGAAAATCGACCACCCACGCTGTTTTAGGCAGATTACCCAGAACGCCACGGTGTACGGACGCACTGTCAAAGTGTCGAAATACCGTCAGCACAGGATCATCATCCGGCTGGTTCCCCTTCCATATCGTCTGCACGTCATACCCATCCGGATAAAGAGCACTGTAAAACTGTTGACGCGCTTTATAGAAATCAATGGCCCGCTGATAATGGTCATCTTCCAGAAGTGAATCAAACAGTGAGTAATCGCTGCCCTTCTCTCCAGGCATTCTAAGATTCTGATAATGTAATTTTAAAAATCCTGGAAACTTAACCGCCAGATCATGGTCAGGATCGACAAACATCAACCAGAAGTGGTCTTCTATCACGTCCAAAGCAACCTGCCCTTTGCAGACAGGGCCGCGGATAAATGTCATGATGATATATTGTGCATTATCCAGCAGCCATTGATAACGCGATCGTGCGGGAATTTGTTCAAAGGTTATAAATGGATTTGCACTGGCTATTTTGTCATAGCTGACGATATGGGGTGCCTCCGGCCAGTCGGGAGTTATGAACAGTTCGTGGGTTCGTTGATACCCCTTTTCACCCATCGGAAAAACCATATGCGTTTTGTAGACGATGGTTGAGTATATCTTCCGGAACCGGTAGTAGAACTGCTCAGTTTCGGGGTCGTCATAGGGACGTATGGTTGCAACAATATCAATCTCTTCACCGGGGCCGGTTGTGGAACGCACCAGCTCATAGAACTCGTTGCTTTCTGTCTCGAAAGTGATATGCGCAAGGAACAAATGCTCATAAAGGTAGCGGGCGGTCACCTGATGTTTGGGATCTGGGTTGTTCAAAAACGCTTCCCATTTTTCAACCAACTGCATATCTGCGGCAGGAATTGCCTTCAGTGCAGCCTGCTGCTTGGGTGACGGACCAGGCGCCCCCTGACTGAGCCACCCGGCAACGGCATTGAACTCTTCCTGCTTCAACGGTGGAAAGCCAAAAGGCATTCCGCGGTTGGGGTGCTTCTTCAGAAATTTTGTGAGTTCGTCCTTATTCTCTGAGCACGTCAGATCACTTGCTTCTGAGAAATATTCGCCACTTACATCCGGTGAGATCCGTTTATGATCAAGCAGCAGGAACAGCATAGAGTCGGTATAGCTCTGCCCTTCTTCCTGGGTTACCCCATAAAAACCTTTTTCTCGCCACTCAGCAGTTGAGTGGGCATCGACCAGGAGGCGGCTCGGATCCATGGTCTTCAAGCGCCCTGAATTATAGATTTTCTCTTTACTTGCTCCTCTATCCAAACCATCCCATGAACTCAGTTTAAGCTGGCAAGGAGAGTTATAGCAGGAGTGGCAGACCACGCACCTTTTTACCAGAATCGGCTCAACATCGGTCAAATAGTCGAATTGACGGGTGGGCGGCTCAAACTCATAGGCAGGGGTCTGCGGTATGGGTTTTGCGCAGCCATTCAAGATGAGCAGTAAAAGCGCTATTGCACCGAAAAATAATCGCATAATCTCTCCTCTGAAATTCATACTACTTAGAACTGGTAAAATGTTGGTTCACCACTGGTTATGATACATTCAGCACTTTAAATAGGAATATGAACAGTCTGGCAATTCCTTTCATCACCTATCACCTTCCTCCTGCTTCTGCATATCAATTTCTGTGGTGATGGCTGCAGCGCCGGCCTCCAGGGCTTTTGTCCTGATCTGCTCGTCCTTTATATCAATCTTTGAATCTTCGGGAAAATCCACGATTACCTTGCGATGAGCATAATAGATACCCTTGGCATTCAGTGCTTCAGTAATCCGGCGAAAAGCCTCTCGCTTGATAACAAACTGTTTCCCTGGCTTTGCAGTGAACTTGACCCTGATCACCATCACGGAATTAGTGATCTGATGTACGCCTTGTGATTTCACCGGCAGCAGGAAGTCATCGCCAAGCTCCTCATCTTCAAGCATTGTAATTCCAACTTTTTTGATGATTTTCCGGACTTGATCAATGTTCGTATCATAAGAAAATTCCAAGGGAAATTTTATTACGATGCCTCCGCGCATGTAATTTGTAACGGCGCCAAGATCGCTATGCGGTACAACCTGCAACATGCCTAAATGATGTCTGAGCATGACGTTTCTCAAGGTTATTGCCTCCACCGTTCCCCGGATGGAACCCGCCTGGATATATTCCCCGACCCGGAATGCATCATCGAGTAAAAAGAAAAACCCGGAAAGAACATCTGATACAAGCTTTTGAGCACCAAAGCCTATTGCCAGACCAAGAACACCGGCGCCGGCCAGCAGCGGGGCAATATTTATGCCCAGAGAAGAAATCACGATCAACAGAACCATGATCACAAGAACGGTACCAATGACTTTACGAAGCATCGGCAACAGGGTATGGCTTCGTCCACGTTGCGCTGCCCCCCCGAATTCATCGTCACTATCCTCTTCCTTCGGTTGTTCTTCAGGCTCTGCCTCTTTAAGCTTTTTCTCAATATATCTGCTTACAAAGCGCCAACAGGCAAGGGCAAGGGCAAATGCAACAAATGATTCAAAAACAGCACCTAATGCTTCATTTGCAAATGGGATATTATATTCCCATAAAGACAGAAACCAGGTAAATAGAACAGCGATCAGCACGATTTTAAGAATCAAATGGGCTCTTGCTGCAATTCTTATCTTTTTATTTTCTCTTTCCAGTGCTTTGGTGGCTTCATCGGTATCTTTAGGAAATTCATCGTCATTGATATAGCCAAGGTTCAGGGACTCAACGGTGGCATATATGATCAGTTTGCCGCTATAGCTTAAAATGAAGTAAACGGGAACTATCAGCATACTGAAAATAAAGGCTCCGCTCTGCACCGTTGCCCCAGTCAATTTCTGCCCAATCCAGATAAACCAGACGATGAGCAGGTAGAGCCAGGTAAAGCCATGCCAGTAGGTTGAAATCTGTTTCTTAATCCACCCGCCGCCCTGCGTCTCCAATTGTTCAAGTAAAACATCCGCTACGGGTTGTTTCAGGTAATAGACGAGATACCCATAAATAGATATGACCACGGATCCCAGTACAATTACTACCCAGGAAACCGTTTGAGGATAGGCACCAAGTTCTGCGGTAAATCTAACCAGCAATATGCCTGAGAGAAGAACTGCCGTTGAAATATAAAATGATTTGTAGAGTGGTTTTATCAGAGATTCGTCAATGTTAACGAGTCTGATCGACCGATCGTCAGGGGAAAAAATAATACGTCCAACAATCGAGCAGGCCATGAATATAACAATGGTACCAAGCACCACTTGGAACAACATTCTTCCTTTTATTCCAATGCTTCCGGCAAAAAACATAAAGACAATCGTTGAAATAATCGCAAATAAGAGCAATGAGATGAACAATGGCAGACTGCGCAGGAATCCCAGCCAGAGAAAGTCAAACCCCGTTGTATCCGGCGGCATTATGTCTTTTAATTTTTCAATTCGAGGGTGGAATATCCGCTTGAGGATGAAAGCAATCAAAAAGCCCAGTACGATTGCCAAAATAATGCGCCACAACACCCCCCACACACCCAGCTTATCTTTCGTGTCAGCAGTGGACGCCAGAACCCTGGCAAGATCTTTGGGAACTTGGGGAGCATAGGCGAGAACACTCACGTCGACATCGTCTGTGATCTCGCCTGAATCGAGCATATGCAGCCATTTAGACATAAGAGCGCTTTCTTGTTGAACAAGAACTGTTTCTATACTCTCCACTTCAGAGACAGAATCTGAAGCTGCTTCCTGCCGGGGAGCTCCATTTGCCTCCGCAGCCCTTTCCGCCCAGGCAGTAATCGGCAGAGCTGCTATCAGAATCAGGTGAATTAAAAACAGAAGATGAAGTAACGTGGTTTTCATAGCTACTCCTGAGAAATAAATGATTATGAAATGTCTCTTGATTATAGCTGCCGTTTTTTCATTTATTCAGAACTTTTTTATGCGTAATACACTCTATTTATGAGCTAAATTTTCAAGATAAGTAAAATTTTGATCGCAACAGAGACGCACTGCCAATTTAAACATTATTGTTGGTCATTGTTCCTGTTCTTCCGAGTGGTGCTTTGAGTTTGTTGATATCACAGGGAATCCATGAGTGCTTTGAGGCGAAGTTCACCTTCGGACCCAACAAGAAGCAGCGCTTCATTGTTTTTGCTGTCAGGATCTGTTTCGACAAATAATACAAAATCGAATGCTTCAGAACCCAAGTGATAATTTGTGATGTCGTCCGCACTCAGGGTTTCATGACCTGCTCGCTCCGTCAGTTTGAAATCGATTGAACCTTTACCATTGATCGCACGATATATGACCTCAGTGCATACCTGCATTGATGCATCGGCGAAATCGAAGCGAAAATCGTAGCCATCCCCAAGGTACGAGAATACCTCGACCAGAAAGGCTGCTCGTTCTGTATCACTCAGTCGCGGCCGAAGCACTAGCATTCGGTTCACGTGCGTATCCATGATGTGTTCAAGGTCGTTGAATATGACACCTTCGGCCACGGCTTCGATCATGTCTGCCTGCGTGCCGTCTGGCAGAGAAGATCGCTGCAGATTTGCAGCCAATTTCTCTACATCAAACCGTTCGTTGGATGGTAATACATTTGCAGACAGGCCGATAGATCCACGATTCTCCGGCGTACCTATATACGTTATGCCGTGTTTAAACGCTCCGGGTATAAAAACGTCACTCATGTAACCGGCAGTATACGTAAGGATCAGATCTCCGGGTTCCAGCAGGCTAAAAATCTTCTGCTTCTGGGCATCGGAAAAGACAACAATGTGCACGGCAGGGTTTTTAAGGCGGCTGACTTCCTTAAACAAGAAAGATCGTATGGCATACAACGTTTTGTGCTGTTGTCCTGCGTCTTTTCTTGCGAGTTTTTCGGTGTTGGTATGTGATGGATATAACCTTGCAACCTGCTCTAGACGAGTCTCGGCCGTGTCCTGCAATGCGGGAATCTGTGAGATGAGGTCGGCGTATTCGGCGTCGTTGTTCGCCAGGGTGGC
>CAXMTO010000157.1:0-5070 GCA_964196355.1 uncultured Myxococcota bacterium | reverse complement strand
GAGATAAAATGTTTTAATCTTGATCCGGACCTGCTCCTCAAGATGGCGATCAAAAAGCGAGAGGGCAAACTGCTTGTTCCTGTGACGACCATTGCCCCTGCTGTCTGCATGGGCTCGGGAGTAGGTTCTCCCCATGTCGCTAGCGGTGACTACGACATTATGACCAGTGATTCGGAAACGGTGGCACAGTATAAGCTCGACAAGATCCGCTTTGGAGACATTGTCGCCCTGCTGGATCACGATAATGCCTATGGACGTGCGTATAGAAAAGGTGCTGTCTCCATTGGTGTTGTTGTTCACAGCGATTGCCTGAGAGCCGGGCACGGACCGGGTGTCACCACCATCATGACTTGTGTCAGCAACCGGATAGAACCAGTTATCGATCCAACTGCAAACATCGCCGAACTGCTCAATATTGGCAGGATGCGCCAGTAGCAGGACCCTGCCAGTATAAAAACAATGTGACAAACGGTCCATACTGGATGCTTCCAGATAAAATTGACATTACTGCATGGGCCTGGTTGGTTTTCTCTACAGCAAAATGAGTCCAATGAGCGGCATAACAAGAAAGGCTAAAAGTGTTTGAAAGGTAATAATTGAAGCCATGGCTTGAGTATCACCTCCTAATTGCCGTGCCAGAATATAAGCTGAAGGAGCAGTTGGGGTCATAAAGGCGATGACCAGTACACCGGCTGCTACTCCAGTAAGGCCCGTGCATGAAATTAGAATTGCAGTAAACAGGGGTTTTAAGCCGAACTGTGTAATAGAAGAAAATACAATAGGACTGACATGTCCCCGAATCACTTCCGGTTTTAATGCAGCGCCCACAGCCAGAAGTCCAAAAGGTAGAGCCGCTCGGCTTATGATCTCTAAAATATCCTCCGTTATGTGTGGCAACCCAATGCCACTCAGGCTTAACAACCAGCCAATTGCACAGCCGATGATAAGAGGGTTACCGATTATTTCACGAATGAAGGAAAAAATTCCTCTGAATGTTGCTTTTCCCCATAATACGAATGCTGATACGCATAGTAAATTTATCAGAACGATCATAAACCCGGCTGCAATTGAGGCCATTGCAAGTCCTTTTATGCCAAACAAACTCTGGGCTACAGCAAGAGTAATATAGGTGTTAAAACGTACTCCTCCTTGAAAAATTGATGTGAAAGTTGCATCGTTTATGGGTCGAATTCGGCGCAGTGAGACGAGAACTGCAGCGGACAATATTAATGTACCCGTTACGACAACAAGGATAGAGGGCCAGGGCGTTCCGACAATAGTTTGTTTTCCCAGAGTGCGGATAAGAAGGGCCGGCAACAAAATGAAATACGTCAGTTTCTCCATTCCAGACCAGGTTTCCTCAGTTAAAAATCTGGATCTCTTTAACGTATAGCCTAGTATAATGAGCACAATGATAGGAACGAGAGCTGTGGTGAAAGCATTCATAGGGTCCGTTTCCTAAAAAACTTTGATGTAAACTTTTCCATTTGATTGGGGCCGGGAGACAGGTCATTTTATTAACGTACTTTTTTATACGTAAATGATTTTTATTTTACAAATCGCTGCAAAGATGTACCACACAGCTTTGAATGAAGCCAGTGCCAATATTAATTAGAACTGAGATCTTTAAAGTTTAATGTTTCCTGATTTTATATCTTTGTTTCTTCGGTCTGTTCCGGGTATCAATGGGCTCTTGAGTTTATGGGAATATGTTTGAAATGATGAGGATGATATGAGGAAAAAAATTCATGTAATTGGTGTACCGTGGGATAATAAATCGTCATTTATGCGAGGCTGCGCTGATGCTCCCTATAAGATTTGGGATGCTTTCAACTGTGATTCCGCGAATACCTGTACAGAGAGTGGGTTTAACCTCGGTGAGGATGAAGGCTTTATCTTTCATGGAAATATGAATATATCCCCTGGAAATAAAGCTATTGAGGAAATCACCCAGCATGCTTCAGGAATTGCAACTAAAGGTATAAGCCCTCTTTTTCTTGGAGGTGACCATGCAATCACTTATCCACTGGTAAAGGGACTAGCTGATAAATACAAAGACCTGAACATTCTCCATTTTGACGCGCACCCCGATCTTTACGACGAGTTCGAAGGAGACAGGTATTATCACAGCTGTCCTTTTGCACGTATAATGGAAGGCGGGCTGGCAAAACGACTTGTTTCGATCGGTATACGTACAATGACTCCACATCAAAAAGAGCAGGCGGAACGGTATGGTGTGGAGACAGTCGACATGATGAGTTTCGATCCCAACACTGCCCAGGAGTTTGATGGCCCTGTTTATCTGCCATTAGATCTTGATGTGCTTGATCCTGCATTTGCTCCCGGAGTTTCACACCATGAACCGGGCGGGATGACAACACGCGAACTGATACGGGCCATACAGAGTTTTAAAGGCAATTTGGTGGGAGCTGACATTGTGGAATATAATCCGTATCGTGATATTCAGAACGTTACAGCAATGGTTTCGGCCAAATTGATGAAAGAGATTGCTGCACGTTTTTAGTACCTTACTCCTGAAAACCAGTCACTCTTTTCAGTACCCCCTTGAGGGGTGTAAAAAACAAGAAACCGAGGAATGTATTTTGAAATTATGTGGTCAGATATATCACCAAGGTACTTATACCCCCTTGTGGGGTGTTAGTTGAGCATTAATGAGTGATCATTGCCCGGACTGCTGCAAAGTTCACAATATTGTCTGCCTTGTTCAATCAGCACCCAGATACCCCCAAAACGACAACGTTAAAAGGTGTATTAACAGACGCCGGGTAGAGGCTACTTCTCCTGAAGATTCATCAGTGTAATTTTGGTCTTTGATTTTTTCGATTGATATGGTACTACTTCGTGAGCTGCCACAATGTATGGCTATAATTTTGTTGCAGTGGAATGCGCCTGGAGTAAATTTACAGAAAACGAGAATGAGCCTGATAGAGCAATTAATGATTGTTAAGACAAATGAGAACGATCTAACGAACCTAACTTAGTGAGTGATAAAGATGAACGAAGCGTTGATTCTGGAGAAACTCGACAAACTCACCGATGAGGTGAAGTCTTTGAAATCGGATGTTCTTCAGGAACTGAAACAGGAACTTGAGATTGTCCCCCAGCAGACTCAGCCGGAAGTAACTGGATTTCTCACAGAAATTGAAGGTGACCACGCCAAGGAAAAACTCGTGGATCTTGCAAAAACTCTGCTTGCCAGTTTTGAGGAGTTGAGTGAGGTTGTGAAAGAAATGCAGGCTGGCACCGGGTCGAAAATAAGTCTGAAGAAGGAGGGCGGACAAAGTTACCCCAAAACTATCCGGTTCTTCAATGAACTTGAGGGTGAGTTCAATCTTGATGAACTTATCATTTTGTTCAGAAAGACAGTTACTAATCTGGATACCATGGGGGAAGGGCTGGACATGCTCAAGGCGGGTGTGGAACTCAGAGACGAGATGACTCCTGTGTTGCAGCTAATGTACCCAAAAGTCCTGCGATTCCTCAGTTCTCTGCATGAGGGGGAATTCCAGGCAGAGAAACTTGGCGACCTGTTGCATACTATTCTGATCAACATCCATACCTTGAGTGATCTTCTTAACATGCTTCAGCCGATGACTGAACTGGTCAAGGAGGTTGGAGTACTGATGAGAGAGACCGACGTTATCAACGGTTTGAATATCTGGCTTGACAGCCTTCAGCAGGGGAGTGGCCTTGTCAAACTGGCCGGCACGCTGATTACTGCGCTTGGGCGATTTGGCTACAATGAGAAACAGATCGATGAAATCTGTAAGGCGATCGAGAACCTAGATTTCCAACAGATTCGACCCGTAGGGCCTTTGTCCATGATCAAGCAGATGAACGATCCAAAAGTACAGGCTGCATTCGGCTTCTTTTTCATGATGCTGCAGACGGTTGGTAGCTATGTGCAGACATATCAGAATGATAAAAAGCAGCAGGCTGAGAATGTCGCCTGAACAAAGAGCAATGGCAGAAGAGCTGCTGAAAAGCAGTCATAAAGACCAAGATCTGAAAGGAGAATAAAGGTATCATGAAAAAACTAGTCATACTCGGTGCCGGATCTGGCGGTACGATGATGGCAAACAAACTGAGGAATGACCTTGATGACGACTGGTCCATTACCTTGATCGATAAGGATAATGTGCACTACTATCAGCCGGGTTTCCTCTTTGTGCCATTTGACATAAATAAACCAAAAGATATCAGGAGGAGCCGGAGAGAGTTTATTAAGCCCGGAATCGATTTTGTAATCTCAGAAATTTCCAATGTTGATTGGGGGAAGCAGGAGATAGCCACTGCCAGTGACGGAATATTCAAATACGATATTCTCGTCATGTCAACTGGTTGTGATGTCAGGCCTGATGAAATAGAAGGTTTGGAGGAGGGCTGGGGAAAAGATATCTATGGATACTATCGATTCAATGACTGCCAGGAACTTGGCAAGGCGCTGAAAAAGTTCGACGGCGGTAAAATCGTAGTCAATATTGCAGAGATGCCTATCAAATGCCCGGTTGCCCCTCTTGAATTTGCCTTTCTTGCTGACTGGCATTTTCATGAGCGCGGTATTCGAGACAAGGTGGAAATTGAGTTTGTAACTCCCCTTGCAGGTGCATTTACAAAACCTGTAGCCACCAGGGTACTTACAGATGCCTGCGGCGATAAAAATATTAAAATCACGCCAAACTTCGCACTGGGATCTGTCGATCATGACAAGAAAGTGATTCAGGCCTATGACGGCTCCGAAGTCGATTATGATATGCTGGTATCTATTCCGCCAAACTTTGGTTCCCAGGTAATGATTGATTCTGGTATCGCTGATCCCATGGGATACATACCTGTCGACAAAACCACACTACAGCCAGAGGGATATGATAATGTCTGGGTTCTGGGGGACGGTACTGATGTACCTACCTCCAAGGCAGGGGCTGTCACCCATTTCCAGGGAGACGTTCTCCATGAAAATATTATGGCCTATGTTTCGGGGGGTGAACAGCATGCCCGGTCGGATGGGCATGCGGTCTGATTCATAGAATCAGGCTTCGGGAAAGCCTA
>CAXMTO010000156.1:0-7086 GCA_964196355.1 uncultured Myxococcota bacterium | reverse complement strand
TGTAATCATCCTTGCTGGTGAGAAATCCGGGTTAGCAGACCGGCAAGGGTCCATTGAGATTTCATCTCCTTTTTTCAAATCACCAGACAGGAAATGACGACCACACCAAACAGAACCAGGCGCCAGTTTTTCAGTGGCTTTTTACTTCACCTCCATCCCAGGAGAGTTCCTGAAGAAACTATACGCTTCACCTTAAGTTTCGGACTTGGCGGGATGTCCGCCGCTCTAATCTTTCTACTTTTTCTCACCGGCATTTTCCAGGCGCTGGCCTATATCCCTGATGTAAAAGAGGCCTATACTTCTGTCCAGGGGATGTATGAACCGGGAACATTCAGCGGATGGGTAAGAAATATTCACTACTGGTCAGGAAATCTGCTTGTTATCGTCGCCTTTCTTCACTGTTGCCGGGTATTCCTGACAGGGGCAATCTCTGGTGGTCGTCGTCGCAACTGGTTTATCGGCCTCATTCTTTTAAACCTGGTCTTTTTTGCCAACTTCTCAGGCTATCTGCTGCCATGGGACCAGCTGGCGTTCTGGGCAGTTACCATCTTCACAAACATGATTGGCTATATCCCCTTTATAGGAGAGGGTGTGGTCCAGTTGCTTCGTGGTGGTAGTGAGATTGGTCCTTCAACGCTCACAAACTTCTATTCGATCCATACAGGAATCCTGCCATTCTGTCTGATCATAATAGTTATTTATCATTTCTGGCTGATTCGCAAGGCAGGGGGTTTGGTGCAGAAGGAAAATCTTAAGAGTACTCACTCGGCTTCAGTGCCTGTTATGCCCAATCTGATAGTCCGTGAGATAGCGGTAGGGCTTACCCTCGTGGCTGCAGTAATGCTCTTTGCCGCTCTGGTTGATGCACCCCTTGATGAAGCGGCAAATCCGGGTATGAGTCCAAACCCTGCAAAGGCTGCCTGGTTTTTTCTGGGCCTGCAGGAGCTCCTTATGCACCTGCACCCAACCTTTGCCATATGTGTACTGCCTCTCTTCGTCCTGTTCTGTCTTGTCTTCCTTCCTTACTGGCGCAATGGGCTTTTACCTGAAGGGCAATGGTTTGGTGGTAAGCGGGGAATGAAACTGGCATTCTGGACCTGCCTTGGCAGCATAGCTCTCACCTTTGCAACCGTTATCATCGATGAGAGAATAAAGACTGCCAGTGAGAGCGTTGCCACAGATGGCGTGGCCAGAGGAGTTCTTCCCATTGTGGGTCTGGTGCTGCTGTATTGTACAGGTCATCTGGTTTTCACCAGAAAGTTCAAGTTTACTCAAGCTGAAGCGGTGATGGCGGGCTTTGTTTTCTCAATCACAACCATGATATCTCTCACAGTTATCGGCATCTGGTTTCGCGGGCCGGGTATGCAGCTTATCTTCCCCTCTTAATCGATCTTCGAATTTTTATGAACAACACTACCCAGAATACTACAAATGACCTGCCGGTCGTCAGCGGTAGACGGAAATTTCTTAACCGCTTATGGGCGCTGCTGGGCGGGCTGGCCTTTATCGAATTCAGCTGGTTAGGTCTGTCGATTCTCAGCTCACGAAAGGGAAAACGCACTGCAGAAAGAGAAGATGTCTTTATTTCGGCAGGAGAAGTTAAGAATTTCACTCCTCTTTCAGTTACTGCCATACCAAAGGGGCAGTTTTATCTGGCCTGTCTTGAAGACGGCAGCTTTCTGGCCCTTTCACGAACCTGTACACACCTTGGCTGTTCGGTGCCCTGGGACTTAGAGAAAAGCAAGTTTATCTGTCCCTGTCACGGCTCTACATTTGATATCGCGGGAGAGGTCTTGACTCCACCTGCCACCAGAGCGCTGGACAGTTATCCGGTCCGGATAGAAAACGGAATGATCCGGGTTAACATCGCCAGGTCCGAAAAACGACTTCAAAATGGAAAACCCAGGTCGGTAAAGGTATAGCATGTCGGCAACAACACCACAAAAAACAGGAGAAGAGGGTTCCAGGCAGTCAACTGCGGGCTGGGAACTATGTGCACTCGTCGCCGCCTGCCTCATCCTTATTACTCCTTTTATCTATAACTGGCGCATTAAAGCTACCACACTACCACCAGTTTCCACCGAGGCCAGTTTTGCAGGAACTTCCTCATGTAAACAATGCCACCAGGCCGCCTACAAGAAATGGCATGGTTCCGACCATGACCTTGCAATGTCTGAGGCCACAGAAAAAACAGTCCTTGGCGACTTTGGAGATGTTCTTTTTACCGATCCGTATTCCATGAAGAGCAGTCGTTTTTTCAAAGAGAACGGCAAGTTCATGGTTGAAACTGAGGGGCCCGACGGCAATGTCGAGATCTTTACTATTTCCCATACCTTTGGCTTCGACCCTCTGCAACAATATCTTGTGCCATTCCCCGATGGCAAGTTGCAGTGTTTGACCATTGCCTGGGATATTGAGAAGCAACAATGGTACCGGTTGCCTCCTTACAATATCGAAGGTCACACCGATTGGCTGCACTGGACCAAAGGCGGTCAGACCTGGAACGGGATGTGCGCTGAATGTCACTCCACCCGTCTACAAAAAGGGTTTAATCTACAGACAGAGAGTTATTCGACGAGCTGGTTTGAAATCAATGTGGGCTGTGAAGCCTGCCATGGACCTGCGTCGAAGCATGTCGACTGGGCAAAACGTCCGGCTCTGGCGCGGCCGGATATCGAGGGCTATGGTCTTTCTGTTCAAACAAACAATCTCCCGACAGAAGAACAGATCGTGATCTGCGCCCCCTGTCACTCCAGAAGATACCAGCTGGGGGATAACAGCCACACCGAAGGTGAACTGCTCGACCTTATGGTACCAACTTTGCTTGCTGAAGGTCTTTACTATCCTGATGGGCAAATTCTTGATGAGGTGTATGTTTACGGTTCGTTTATTCAGAGCAAAATGTATCAGCATGGTGTGCGCTGCAGTGATTGCCACGATTCACACTCCCTCAAGCCCCACAAAGAAAAGAATGCGCTCTGCCTCCAATGCCACCGGGCTTCAGATTATGATACCAGGGACCATCACTTTCATAAGAAGATGTTTGAGGGCAAACCGAGCGATGGCTATCTCTGTGTCAAGTGTCATATGCCGGGCCGCAACTATATGGGAATTGACTACAGACCCGATCACAGCCTCCGTATCCCACGCCCTGATTTAAGCAAGAAGCTTGAAACACCTAATGGATGCTCCACCACGGACTGCCATGGCGACAAGCCATTGGACTGGGTATTGGAACACTACACAAAGTGGTATGGTGAGAGTCGAAAGCCACATTACGGCGAGGCCATCGCTGCCGGCAGAGCCCGCCAACCTGAAGCCGCCACACAGCTCACAGCGCTCGTTGAGGATGAGTTGCTCCCCAGCAATGTCCGAGCCACTGCACTCAGTCTTTTGCGCAATTATCCGGGCCCTGCTACCTCGGCAACAATCGAAAAAGCCATACAGAATGATGATCCGCTGATTCGTCACTCAGCATTGCAATTAATAGAGCAGCCCGATGAAGAGACAATTCTCAAGATCATTGCTCCGAAACTGTACGATCCGGTCAGAGCTGTGAGGCTCGAGGCTGCTTTGACACTTGCAGCAGTACCTCTGGAAAAGATAAGGGAAGATGACCGTGAGGCTTTAAAAAATCACCTGGAAGAATATCGCCAGGCGATGGAGTACAATGCTGATTTTGCCCCACAACGTTATAATCTCGGTAATCTTGAAAGAGTGCTGGGGAACACCGACAAAGCCAGGCAATATTATCTGGCAGCCATTGGTATCGATGACCAGTTTTTTCCGGCCAAGGTCAATCTGGCGATGGAGTACAACGGGGCGGGCGAAAATGAAGAGGCTGAACAGCTTCTGCTTGAGGTTGTTGAGCAACATCCTCAGATGTACGAAATTGCCTACTCCCTGGGCCTGCTCCTCTCAGAAATGGAGAAGTACGAAGAAGCGGCTATCTATCTGGGTCGGGCTGCAGACAGCATGCCGCATTACTCAAGGGCTCAATACAACTATGGCCTTGCCTTACTCAAACTCAAGCGCTGGCAGGAAGGCGCCGAGGCCCTGAAACAAGCAGTATTGCAGGACCCCATGGTAAACGAGTATTTTGTCACCCTGGTCAATCTGTACCTGAATTTCAGAATGAATGACCAGGCTCGTGTACTCGCTGAAGATGTGCTGAAACTAGTCCCTGATCATGCTGCGGCCAGGGAACTCCTCCAGGTGATGAAATAAGAGCCAGATCGTGTTGAGCTTTAAAAACTCATTTTAAAGATATAAAGGCCCTCCTACACCCCCGGCTTACTCCGCACATCAGTTTAATCTCCAACACCGTTCATTTATGAATAAAGTTGATTGATAAAGCTATTTTTTCACAGTACCTTACCTCCGTGCCCATGCTTTGAAATTATCTAACACCCCACAGGGGGTATAAGTACCATGGTGGTATATGTAACCACATGTTTTCAAAATACATCTCTAAGTTTCTTGTTTTTATTGCAGTGTTTTTGGCGTAAGGTACTAACCTTTTAACAATAAATTTTGAATTGTGTCTCTAATCAATATGCATTATCACCCTGTCGCCCTGCTGATTTCGACAACGCTGCTACTCTGTTCACAGCTTCTTTTTACCGGATGCAGTATTACTACATTCTCAATTCAGGAGCCGGAGGCAGAAAATTCCAGGAACGAATGTGTCGTGCTGCTGCATGGTCTCGGGCGGACAAGGTTGTCCATGAAGGATATGCAGCAGAAACTGACCAGTGAGGGGTATCACACAGTAAACCTCAACTACCCGTCTACCAAAAAGACTATTGAGAGCATTGCCAGGGAAGACGTTCCTCCGGCGATAGACAAGTGTCACCAGTTCGGTCCAGCAGCGATTCATTTTGTCACCCACTCCATGGGTGGTATAATAATGAGACAGCACCTGTCAGAGACCAGGCCGGAGAATTTTGGCCGAGTGGTTATGTTAAGCCCACCGAACGGAGGCTCTGCTGTGGCTGATAAACTAAAGGCCTGGCGGCTCTTCCAGTGGATAAATGGTCCGGCTGGACAGCAGCTGTCGACTGCCCCCGATTCCGTGCCCAACCGGCTCGGCCCGGTCGATTATTCGACAGGTATCATTACAGGTGATCGCTATGCGTTCTTTGATTCCTGGTTCTCATCTCTTATTCCAGGAAAGGACGACGGCAAGGTATCTGTGGAACGGGCCAAAATCGAGGGGATGGCTGATTTCCTGGTGGCGCACGAGAGTCACCCGTTCATCATGAATGGTGATTACGTTCAGGCGGAAACTGTCTATTTTCTTAGTCACGGAAAATTTAGACACCAGCAGGATGAACCTCCACCTGTTGTCGGTGCGGACTGGTTTTCCTTGCAGAGCAGATAGGTTGAGAAATTATGAGTGTTAGAGTCACAAGATATTTTATTATAACTCTTATTCTTGTTCTACTCCTTGCGGGCTGTCAGCCGAAGGTCTATCTCATGCCGCCGCCGGTCAGCCAGCATCCGGCAAGTCTGCTCTTCTCATTGAGTGAAGACAATCTCGATGACAACCTGCTCCATACCCTGTATGCAACAAATAGAAGTCCGTACGATAAATCGAAAGGTTCCACCGGCTACACAATCTTTCCCTCGGATACACTTGAGCTTGGGTATGTGGTTCACAGCGTCGGTGATGAGGGGACGACCTGGGATGATCTGCTCCATCAGTCGCTCAACCCCAATCGGGACAAGAAACTGCTGCTCAAACAGATATTTGCCAGGGGCGTGGTTCGATATGATGAAAAGGACAGCTTACAGCAGGTTCCCGCAAAAGCTGAGGGGTTTTATGAGCAGGTCAACCGTTCACTGGGAAATAGTTTTGACAGTGATCTTCTGGTCTATGTTCATGGGGCAAACAGTAATTTTTATCGGGCTACTGCTCAGGGCGCACAGCTATTCCATTATTCAGGACATAACGCCCTCGTTTTGAGCTTTTCCTGGCCGTCTGCTGAAAATCTTCTTAAATATAAAACAGATGTACTTCATGCGAAAAAGACGGTACCTGCGTTTGCCAGGCTGATCGAACTCCTGGCCTATCATACGAAGGCAAGGAATATTAATATCCTGGCATACAGTGCCGGGGCTCAGGTTGTTGCCCCCGGGCTTGCCTATTTTCGTGAGATTTACCCGACCATGTCTTCGGCAGAGTTGAAAAAAAAACTGCGCATCGGAGAGGTATATTTCGCTGCCCCGGACACTGCTTTTAAGCCATTCATAAACCGTTATCTAAAGTTTAAGGATATTGTCGAGCGTACAACCATTAATTTTAACAAAAATGACAATGTACTGCGGCTGGCAGCCTTCCAGAATAGGTCGTCGCGACTGGGCAGACCAGACATTTCTGAGCTGGATGAAGAGGAAGACAGGAAGATTGTCGAGGCAACGACGTCACCACAATTAAATATTCTGGATGTGGGGAGATCGGAGGGGCTGGATCTTGGTGGTGCCCACGATTTCTGGTACAATAACCCCTGGGTGAGCAATGACCTGCTTCTCCTGCTGCTTTTTAATGCCGACCCAATCGAACGGGGGTTGGAGCCGCACTATGCCGAAAGCGGGGCAAAGTTTTATCGTTTTCCCAGCGATTATGATCGCAGGATCCAGCAGATTCTTCAAAACGAAAAAGAGGCATTCATTAAGACTGTTGAGGCAGGTCTGAAGGTAAAACAGTGAGCGAACTTCCCGATGTAGAGGACTGGAGAGACCGGCGTAATTTCAATTAGATGCAATTCAACCCATGAGGTTAAACATTATGCAGATTCTTATTTACCTTGCACTTATTTTTTCTCTTTTTCTAGGTGGCTGTGCATCTCCACCTCCACAAATACCAGCCTATCACTTTGAACCTCCCCCCAAAAAGCTCGATTATCTCAATGATGTCAAGCCGGTTTTAGTGAAGAGATGTGTAGTCTGTCACTCCTGTTATAATTCTCCCTGCCAGCTTAAATTGAGTTCCTGGGAAGGGCTTGCAAGAGGTGCGAGCAAGGAAAAGATATACAATGGTGGCCGCTTGAAAACGATGGAGCCAAGCCGTCTGTTTATAGATGG
>CAXMTO010000155.1:0-19826 GCA_964196355.1 uncultured Myxococcota bacterium | reverse complement strand
TGCTCTAAAACGTTTTTGCCCTCGATCATTGCCCTTATAAATATCGGGTCAAAAGGGATACACCCCATCAGTTTCATATTTCGTGTTTTTGCGAATGCTTCAATCTTTAATGTCATTTCTATATTTAAATCGAACTTGTTTACGCATAACAATCCGGGCACTTTGAAATGTGCCGCAAGATCAGCCACGCGCTGCATATCGTGCAGACCGGAGACCGTTGGCTCAACAACAATTACCAGTGCGGTGGCACCACCAATTGCGGCAATTACCGGGCAGCCTATTCCCGGAGGGCCATCAGTGAGAATAAGATCCCGCTCTTCTTTTTCTGCCAGCTTTCTCGTTTCCTGTCGCACCAGGCTCACCAGCTTTCCTGAATTTTCTTCTGCTATTCCCAGCCGCGCGTGTACCATCGGACCGAAACGTGTGTCAGAGATAAACCATTCGCCGCATTTTTGAACCGGGAAATCAATTGCCTTCTCTGGACAAAGATCCACGCAGACACCACATCCTTCGCAGGAAATAGAGTCAACAACATAGTCTTCTGAAATGGCATCGAACCGACAAAGCTCTATGCATCTTCCGCATTCGACACAATCGTCATTTCTGATATCAGCCAGGCAGCCACCCATAAAATCAGTGCTGCGGTGCACCTCTGGCTGCATAAGCAGGTGCAGATCTGCGGCATCGACATCTGCATCACACAACACACTGTTTTTTGCAAGGGATGCAAAGGCCGCAGTGACACTTGTTTTGCCTGTTCCGCCTTTGCCGCTGACGATGACTAATTCTCTTAACATTGCCTTTCTCCCGGGCAGTGAGCAAGCCGCTCAATGCTGTTATACAATTCTCGGAACTTCTCCTTCCATTCAGGCATAAACCCAACAATTGTTTCTCCTCTGGAGTAAGCTTCTGCAATCCTGCGGTCAAATGGTATCTCCATAAGTAGAGGGAGCTGCTCCTTCTCAGCATATTCCGTCACCTCGCTGTTCCCCATATCTGCCCTGTTAATTACAAGGCCGCTTGGAATACCAAGGACTTTCACTGCCTCTACGGCTAGTTTGAGATCATGTAGACCAAAGGGTGTTGGCTCTGTAACCAACAGGACGAAATCAGTCCCCTTCATGGCAGCAATTACCGGGCATGAGGTTCCCGGAGGTGCGTCAATAATTACTGTTTCAGCACGATCTTCCTGGGTGCGGACTTTCCTGATAAGAGGTGGGGACATAGCCTCTCCCACCCTCAGACGACCGTGACCAAAACCAAGGTTGCCGCAGCTTCCTGACTCCACCACGCCCAGCGGACGATTTCCCTCTGTAATTGCGTTTTCCGGGCAGACTTCAATACAGCCACCGCAGCTGTGGCAGAGCTCAGGAAAAACTAAAACTTTGTCCCCAATCACTGTCAGAGCACGAAATCGGCAAATATCTGCACATTTTCTGCAGGCAGTGCACAAATCATCCTGAACAGCTGGAATAAAAGTCGTCACTTCCTGCCTCTCAGATATTTTCGGGCGGAGAAAAAGATGTGCATTAGGTTCTTCGACATCACAGTCCAGCAACCGGACACCGTCGCCTAAAGAGAGTGCCAGATTTGTCGCCACAGTAGTCTTACCTGTTCCACCTTTTCCACTTGCAATACTTATGATCATCTTTCTTGTTCTCCCCCGGTCACGTGCCCATCAGGGCACTGATAGAATCCAGAAATTGAACCATTTTATCCGCCTCTTCAGCCCCAGGATTTATGGGCAGCTGCATAAACAGGCCGAGACCTTCTGTGAGTTCATGAAAATCTTCCGGAGGCAGGGAACTGATCATTGCACAGTTGATCAGGGGATGCTTTCTCATCAGATCCTGCACAAAGGGTAGAGCAAGCCCGTCAGACAAAACTTCTGCTGCAATAACTACGTCAGCCCTGTTTTCTCTGACCAGAGAAAGCGCTTCTTCTCCAGATTTGACCTGCATCACATCGAACTCCTTCCGCTTAATCAACTCATCAGCAAGATCCGCCAGTGAGGCGGATCCCTTGCTGACTAATAGTATTTTGGACATTAATTTTTCCTTAGCAGGCTGCTATTCCCGAGATTCTAAAGCCTTAATCTTTTTCTCAATTGTGCTGAGCATTGTCTGCGTATCCCTGTATTGCTCTTTCAAGCTTTTCAGATCGTCGTAAAATCCACTCTCCGGATTTGAATCGTTCTCATCTTTTGTTCCAGACCGACGCACAAGGTCCTGCATACCACCTTTTCCGCCCCCCAAACCCAGGCCTCTACCACGACCACCTCTAATATCTTGAAAAGATTGGTCTTCCGTTCTCCGACACATACCTCTCTGGCGTCCTGTCATTTTTCCCTCTCCGAGGGGACCTTTCTGATTATATCCCGGCATGATCTGTCCTCCTTGATGCATTGTTTTAGAACTTACCCACTTACTTCCGGCTTTTTTCTCCTCCTCTGGTTCGGCAACATCCTCCCTGGCCGCAACCCGGCATGAGAAATCTGGTCATATCTTCCCCCTGGAGGTAACACTCAAGCACATTCTCCACCTCTCCAGTTATAAACGAAATCACCTCGACACCGTGACTATCCAACATTGATGCGGGCCCCTCACAAAGCGCACCGCAAATCAACACATGAACATCAAGTTCTTTGAGCAGGTCGATGAACTGGTTAAAGAAGGTTGTCTTAGACTCCCTTATTACGGCATCAACGATCTCGGTTCCCTGAGTTTTGGCCACCAGCAATTCCTGAGCTGGGTCAAATACAGGCGAAATCCGATTGTTCCACACAGTAATGGCAATATTCATCTCTGATGCTCTCCTCTCTTATTACTTTAAGGGGAGCAAACAACGGGCCAACTTGCCTTATAAAAAACAATATGTTTAATATTAAATGGTTATGAGGAAAGGGAACAGCGGGGAATAGAACCGGGAGAGAAAAGAGTCGCAAGGGTGAGACTCTGTGAGACTGTGTTGGGTCGCACTGGAGCGACCCTGTAGTTAGCCCGGGTTAGTGGCCAGTCGAGCGGCCATCTATTTCAGGTAAGGGGATGTCGTATTTCTTTAGTTTACGGAAGAGGGTACTTTTATGGATACCGAGATCTTTTGCTGCGGCCAATCTGTTGAAATTATTCCGTTTAAGGGCATTAATTATGCTCTCTTCTTCGCTTAAACGTACACTTTCTTCGATAGAGCTGCTTACCGCAGCGCCTTCTTTATGGAGTTGAAGCAGAGATGGAGGAAGATGGGAATTTTCAATTTCACCCTCATGACAGAGGACAAATGCGTGTTCGATAATATTTTCTAGTTCGCGGATATTGCCGGGGTAATTATGAGTGAGGAGAATGGACATAGCTTCTTTACTGACATCAGCGACGGATCTGCCCCTGATATTGTTCATTTTTTTAATAAATCGTTCTATCAGCAGCGGTACATCCTCCATCCTTGCCCTCAGAGGTGGAAGTTGTAATTGGATGATATTGATGCGATAGAAAAGGTCCCGACGAAACGCACCCATTTTTACCATCTCGCCGAGGTCCCGGTTGGTTGCAGCGATTATTCGAATATCCGTTTTGATCTTTTCGACACTGCCAAGGGGCTGGAATTCCTTCTCCTCTAAAACCCGAAGCAACCGTACCTGAAAAGCCGAGGAGGTATCACCTATTTCGTCCAGAAAAAGAGTGCCTTTCCCGGCCGCCTGGAACAACCCCGGTTTATCCTTATCGGCATTGGTAAAAGCACCGGCTTTGTAGCCGAACAGTTCGGATTCCAGGAGCGTATCCGGGAGTGCACCACAATTGATGGCGACAAAGGGTGCATCCTTTCGCCAGGAAAGATTATGCAGTGCAGACGCAATGAGCTCTTTGCCGGTACCGGTTTCTCCTTCTATCAGCACAGTACTGTCACTTTCTGCTACCTGTGGAAGAATACTGAAAATCTTTTTCATTCCCGTGCTGCGACTCACCATATCGCCAACCTTGACATTTCCGGTCAGTTCACGGCGTAATTCTTCCACCAGGCTGTGATCCCTGAAGGTTTCCACGCCACCCAGTATTTCACCTTTGACATTTTTCAACGGTGAAGTTGAAACGCTGATTGGCACACGCTGCTGGCGATTGTTTATGATATAAGTGGAACTGGAGAGAAAGGATTTACCCTCCTTCATGGTGCGTTTCAGTGCACAGTCTCCTTCGCACATGTTGGAGCGAAACACCTCCCAGCAAAATCGGCCGACGGCCTCCTCACGGGAAGTACCGGTGATCTCTTCGGCAGCTCTATTAAAGCTCATGATTCGCCAGTTGTGATCTACTGTAAACACACCGTCTGAAATGGATTCCAGGATTATTTCATTGGCTGCTTTTGATATCGGTGATGAATCCTTCATCTCCAGGCCTTTTTTGAATTACTGTCACTTTTAGAAACGATGGACGGATAGTTTTATTATCAGTATATGAACCAAATAATCTCTTGTCGAATCAATTTTGTGTTAAAGAGATACTGGTGTTTTCTCAGGTTCTGTCTGTAATTCGATTATTTGGTGTAACGATGTGCTGGAATGGACAGGGGGGGCATGCATCAGAGGCTGGGTAGGTGATCTGCTAACATCTTGATAATGTTGAATAACTCGAGAGGTTAAATCAAAAAACTCCTTGTTTTCACAACGAATCACAACATCATAGAGCGATCTGTCATATGCGTCCTTTTGCAAAAGGAGCTGGGTCCAGGTGAAAGCCTTTTCATCATGTTTCCGGATATAGTCTCTGGCCACTTCCTCCGACAGTCTTTCCTGTTGCATGGCTCGTCTCACACGACTCTCGTCATCATCGATTACCAACACCTTCAGGACTCGATGGATACGGGGATCGAGTAGTGAAGTATGTAAGCCATAAAACATTCGTCTCCTGGGAGATAACATTCTCAGAGTCATCAATGTACACCTGAGCAGGTGGATATATTTTTCCTTTTTAAGAGTGTTTAGGTGCAGCGATGGGGTTTTTCCGTAAATCAACCCTGCAGCTTTCTCTATCGGGACCCCGAACCGCTCTGATAACTCGGAAAAGAGCACTTCATCGGTATACACCTGTAGACCCAGAGAATATGACAATTCGCCAATAATTCTTGCCCCATCTGTGTATGAACAGGGGAAAAGCGCAATCGACCACATCTCTTGTCTCCTCGGTTGAAGTATGACCACCATTTGATTGAGGTATCAATATTGATGGTGTCACAAAAAGAAGCATTTTGCAAAATTTTCGTATTTCCAGTGTCAATCAGGGACAGCAAAAAGCTCCTCTTGCCGTTAAATGTGGCCAAGGTGAAAAGCAGGTGTTGTCCACCTGGTGGATCGCATTAACCCGCATTTATCAACCGGCAGAAAAGTTTCAAAGAAGCAACGATTTTTGGTATAATTCAGTAAAAGGCTCTTGAGCCTCGATAACTCTTATTACTACTCTCATTTTCATGTCGTCTATACATTCTGATCGGACACTATACTGAGGACGAACCTATGGAAAAACAACTTCTTGTGACCATAAGCAACGACGTCGAACATCTCTTTGGAGTCAAGTTTATCTGTTCGTTCTTCCACAAAATGTCGGAGCATCGCGTAACACTTCTCCATATCTGCAGGCGTGACGGCAACGACATGACCAAAACTTTGATGGATATATGGGACGGTCCAGCCGACAACGTTCAAGGTCAACTTACAGTCGGAGTCAGGAGATCAATTAAGAAAGCTGAAAAACTTCTCAAGGAAAGCAGGATGTCTATTGACCAGATAATTACAAAAACAGTTGCCGAGCGGTATGGCAAGGTCAAGGATATTCTGGCGGAAAGCTCGAAAGGTCTCTATGACACAATCATTCTAGGAAGACGGGCATCCTACTCCCTGCAGTGGATGTTTGAGAGATCGGCCGACGAGACGATCCAGGCCATGATCAAGGATAGCAGCTGCACATCACCCCTGTGGATCTGCCCAGATCCTGAACCAGGGCGAAAAAATGTGCTGCTCTGTGTTGATGGTTCCGAGAACGCCTACCGGGCAGTTGATCATGTAGGTTATATTCTTTCCGCTCAGGACCAACATACAATCACGCTGTTTCATGTGGAGAACGCAGCTGAAAAACAATCTGACAAAATATATCAGAGAGCGGAAGCCATACTGCTTGGGCATAATATTGGCGCTGAACGTATCAACCGGAACTCTGCCTGGGGGGTGTCTGTGCCCCGGTCAATTCTCGGAGAAATCGAAAAAGGCGGTTATGCGGCTGTTGCTGTGGGAATGTGCGGCCAGAAAAAGCAAGGGCTGCTGAAAGACTTACATCTTGCGGGTGGCACAACAGTGAAACTTGTTAGCAAAATAGAGAAAGCTTCACTCTGGTGCTGTCCGTAACCTACTGATATTTTTGATTATGGGCGGCCGTGGGCCACGGGTGTGCGAATGAATGACCTGATTCTAAAAAATTGTGTTATACGCCAGGGGAACCTTGGTGGTGAGGCAGCAGGCATATTCAGGATTACAGACAATATGCTTCGTCTTTGTCACTGGATCATACCATCGTATTTCAGTATATTCCTCTGTATGAGGACCAGTCCTTGAAAAGGCAACATCTCCCCACATTTCATCTCTTACCGTTGAGATTCTATCCAAAATTATAATCCACATAATGAGATAACAATCATGAGAAAAATCAGACATGTAGTTTTCTGCATCATCGAGGACAAGATCTGTTCCAACTTCGGGAATAAATTCATCCAGTTTTTCCTTTAAGATCTGATCAAAATTTTCTCCACTATGAATTATCCACCCTCTATCGAAAAAATCTTTTTCATTGGGGCATTGATCGCAGGAGTAGGCATTTACAAAACAACACAAAACAGACAGAAGTATAATAGCTTTCACTTTCATTTCCGCCTCCTTGATGTCAACGATATTGATCGATATTTTAGAGAGTGGAAAAATTGTTTCAGTTTTTCCACTCTTTTATGGAAGCTTGAAAAATAACAACCTGAAAGGACCTGCGCTTCTGGTCTATAAGTCCATATGACTCGAATCTGTTCTTATATTTGTTACCTCCAGATCCACTCAGTTTTCAGATCAAGCATTTTCTCCTCTTCGAAAAAGACAACCTCGTTTCCGTCAAACTCACCGAATGGCAAGTACCATAAAACAACAGATACTTTGAGCTCGTCCTCTAACAATTCTCTGCGTGTTTTATCGCCTTTGACTGCGTCTTCAAAGGGATAGGTTATTTCAAATGTTTCATGGACTCTAGCTAACGGCGGAATGCTTGTTTCTCTCAAGAGACCACTTTTTTCGTAAGGGCCTCTGCCCATCTCTTTTCCGCGTCCAAAGCGTCCAGGATAAGGCATATATATTTTTTGTTTTTTATAAACTTCCTTGTCGTCAGTAGTTTTTGCGGTCACATCCAGGACCAGCCGATTTGGGGTCGGTCAGCCATCCGGGATGCCGTGTCCGGTTTTGTTGTAGATTTCCACATCGATGACACCGATCGGCAGGACACCATCTGCTTTATTTTTCCGCCAGAAAAGAGATCTTCCCTCGACACTGACATCAAGCGCCATCTCGATCATAGTTTCATCATTATACGATTGCATATCATGTCCGAGTTCAGACTTATGCATATGACATTCCTGACAGGTTTCACTGCCTCCATGAGCAGCATAGGCAAAAAGATAACTGCCGTAGGCGGTGGCGCACTGTGACGGATGATCAAGCTCAAAATTTGGGCCCTGACCATGACACTGTCCGCAGAAAATGGCTTCGCTGATCGCCGGTGCTTCAGCCATTCTGGTATACTTTTCATCCTCGTGCTCTCCTTCCTGTGAACCGTAAACAGTGTCAGGCTGAGGATATCCGTCTGAGTACTTGTGGATAATTGCAACCTTATTGTGACAAACCATACAGCCAATATTGAGACTGGCGATAGTCTCTTCGAGTTCCTCCGCTTTGTCTAAATCTGACTCCTTGTATGCTTTTTGCCAGCTGCGTATTGTTGCGACTATCTCCCGGGCAACGTCATCTGTTGCTTCATCAAGTTGAGGAAGATGACATTTCATGCACATCATTAAACTTTGTACTGTAATGTCAGAATCTTCCTTGACCCCGGAATAGGGGAAGAGCTTTAAACCTTTGTCAATCGCTGTGATTATGGTTGGAGCAGTACGAGGTGAACCAAGAATCGATTTGGCATGAAGAGATTCTGACCACTCATCATGAGTGTCTTCGTGGCAATCGGCGCAGACGCTGGAATCGTATCGCTCTGCGAGTTCTGCGATAGTTTTGGCTTTTGGGGGTGGTTGTGGCTTTGGTCCTCCTGCACCCAAGGCACTGAATGAAATGAGCATGCATGCACTTAAACACACAAAAGCAATCGTTAAATGTTTTCTCATGTTCCCTCCTACATGTTGGGGTGAAAAAGCTATCCCGCATTTCTCATGAACTTTTTGAAATCCGGGTTATCTGAAATCCGGGCTATCAATGCAAAAAGCCGAGCTCTCTCTTCGTGAGGTAGCTCGGCTTTCTCCTGGAGACCCGCGGCTTTCCGTACCCGTTTTAAAGCGAGTTTGGCTTTGTCTCATTCGCATTGAACTATGCTAATTTTATCAAATTGGAAATACCATTGTCAATGCGACGGAGTAGTACTGCCATACGATTTACGTCTCAAAAGATCGCTTTGCTTTTGTCGTTGTTCCTTTCACTCATACAGTTTCTTTATGAGACGACCATTACCGGGCAGTGAATGGTGCGGAGGATTTTAAGGGTGACACTGCCGAGGTGCAATCCCAGAATTTCGGAGTGACCATGCGAACCCATTACGATCAGATCAAATTCCTTTGATTCGGCCAAACTGACCAACACTTTTCCAGGGGCGCCGGAAATATTTTTCGTGGTGTATTCAATACCTGTTCCTTTTATGATTTCAGCTGTTTTTTTTAGGACTTCTGCCGCCTGTTTCTCGACGTTTATCTGCAGTTCTGACACAAGCAACTCTCCAACATCCTGCTTGTAGTTGCACAATTCATGACAGCAGACAGCGGTTATATTGGCGCCGGAAAGTCCGGCGAGATTAACAGCGTGGGCTGTTGCGTGATCTGAATGGATGGAACCATCAACTGGAAGAAGAATATTTTTGATCTGCATAAACACCTCCTGTTCTATTCTTCATGCTGGAATACTGATTGGGCCAATATTCACGGCAGCTATAACCTTCAGCTAGTGCAATTGCCAGAATCGTAGTTTTAATTCGATCTGGTTGACGTCGTGAGGTTAGTTTTGCGCTTATCGACATATTGGTAAAACACTGGAAATGCAACAAAAAACATTACGCAAATAATATATTCAATTCCCTTTATGTGGGTGTAAAAATCCACTAAAGTGTGGATTGGCTGGATCATGCCGCTGGCTACCAGGTATTGTCTGATCAGTTCCGTCACCTGCCAGTTGACTCGGTCAAGTCCTGCAATCAACACTGCAAAGGCCGATAAGCCAAATACACATCCTGTACCCGCCAATAATATCCTGACAATTTTCATGTTTTTTATCGTCATGTCGTGCTCCTGTTGCTCGTATTTTTCGTTTAGAAACCGGTGATCGCGGTGATATATCCTCTAGCCATCTGAAGGGGTCCAACACTTATCAGCCTGGACGCCAGACAGGTGAAAGCCAAGGTGCCGATTAACGCACAAAGGACGATGCCAAATTTGAGCATAAATCTCATAATTTCATTTGCGATAATATCTACATTGATTTTGTCGTTTGAAATAACAGGGGTCTTCATCTTGTCCTCCCTTTATGTGCATTGATTCTCGTAATCTGTGAACACTTCCTGACTAATGAATTGCATTTGACGTGCCAGACTGGACACTGCGGGGAGAGAATATTGCACTGTTATTAGAATCACCTGAGATCACCTAACAGCTTGTTTTTAAGGCATTTGTGTTGTCGAGTTGTCGGGAGGGATGTCTGTCGTGCTGAACTGTTGATCACAACTGTCGCACCAGGATTGGAGAAACCTGCTACACATCTACATTTCTGTTGTATATCCTTTTAGATAGGTTGTGTTCGGGGTGATGGTCTTCTCTGGCGAGGGTGATCAACGGGCGATTCACCATGAAGGAATCCGAGATGGCCGCTTAAGACTATCTCGGGTTAGCTCCAGCATCCCTTATCGCAATCCCAAACCGAGACGTGGAGGTAGTGTTTTTATTTCAGTAATTAAGTTTCCGGTTGTGTGTTTTTTGGCTTGACACCAATTGTACATGTGATGTATATCGGTTATATACTGGTGTAGTTCCGGTGATACGTGTTAACGAGCCCAAAAGAGATAATCAGACGCCAATACTAATGAGCGAAAACAATATATATCAGGAATTGAAGAATCAAATCATCCTGTTGGAGCGTAAGCCCGGAGCAGTAATTCGTGAGAAGGAAATAATGGAGGTGTTTGGTGTTAGCCGTACGCCAGTTCGCGAAACTCTGATGCGCTTGGAAATGGATGGTTTGGTGCGGATTATTCCCAATGTCGGAACGTTTGTCGCTGAGGTGAGCTTCCAGCAACTGAAAGATGTGTTTGAAATTCGATCACACCTTGTGCGACTGGCCGGCAGGTTGGCCGCAGAGCGTATTACAGAGGAGGAGTTAACCGCGATTTACGAGCGGATTGATGGCATGAAGTCGGCGCAGGATTTCAAAACCCTGATGCGCCTGGATGGCGAGATCCATGTGATCATCAGGAAGGCAACAAAAAATGAGGTCCTGATAAAAGTGTTAGCAGGGCTCCACGACCAGGCTGTAAGAATTTGGACATACTCCGGAGCCGAAGGTGGCTACTGGGATGACCTTGAAAAGGAATTTGTTAATATTGCATCAGCTTTAGAGCAACGCGACGGGGAATTGTCCGCTCGTCTTTTGGAAGAGCACACGAAACGTTTTGTGGAACATGTCAGAAGTCAGTTGACATTTTAATTTTTTTACACCCAACCATCAAAAAAAAGCAGAGAGGTCTGTCATGAGTCAGTTTCCAAAACAAGCGAAAGTAGTCATCATCGGCGCCGGTATCACAGGTAATTGTATTGCCGGCCATCTGGCAGAAAGAGGTTGGAAAGACATGGTGTTGATTGATAAAGGACCACTTCCTAATCCTGGCGGGTCGACCGGTCACGCATCCAACTTTATTTTTCCGGTTGATCACGGAAAAGCAATGGCGCAGATTACGCTGGACAGCATGAAGCAGTATGAAGAAATGGGTGTGCAGCGGACATGCGGCGGTATCGAGCTGGCCAGAACTGAAGAGAGTATGGAAGAACTCAAGCGCCGGATGGTTGCTGCCAAGAACTGGGGAATTGACTCTGAGCTTCTCGATCCCGACGGAGTCTGCAAACTCTTCCCCTGGGTTAATAAAGACAAGATTCTGGGTGGATTTCATACCCCTTCAGTAAGTGTTGTTGATTCTCTGCGTGCCGGCACCATTCAGCGTGAAAAAGCCCAGGAGATGGGTGCCCTGTCCGTCTTTGCCAACACCGAAGTTTTGGACGTAGAGGTTGAAGACGGTAAGATAAAAGGCGTCAAGACCAGTCGCGGCGACATTGAAACAGAGTACCTGGTCATTGCCTGTGGTGTCTGGAGTCCCCGCATAGGCGAAATGGCTGGAGCTCAAATCCCGCTGGTTCCTGTTGTGCATCAGATGATAGACGCCGGTCCTATTCCCCAGTTGGCTCAAATAAAAGGTGAGATAACGTATCCGATCCTGAGGGATATGAGCGTGAAAATGTATGAGCGTCAGTCAGCGGCTAATATGGAAGTGGGCTCCTACGCCCATCGCTCGATATTAATTGATGCTGATGATATCCCTTCAAACGAGCAGGCCAAGCTCTCCCCTACGGAGCTGCCTTTTACTAATGAAGATTTTGAGCCCCAGCTTGAAGACGCGCTGGATCTTCTTCCTGACATGCTTGATGACGATAAAGTTGAAATACAGTACGCCATCAACGGACTTATTTCTCTTACCCCGGACGGTCATATGCTTATCGGCGAGACTCCGGAGGTCAAGAATCTCTGGGTTTGCGCTGCTATCTGGATCAAGGAAGGTCCGGGTGCGGCGCGTTTGATTGCAGAGTGGATGACCGACGGTGTCCCCGAGCTCGATCCCAACCATGTTGACATCGCCCGTTTTTACCCCTTTGCTGGCACTAAAAAACACGTATGGGACCGGGCAACTGAGGGTTTTCCAAAACTTTACGGCATCATCCACCCGATGGAACAGTATGAATCCTCGAGGAACAACCGCTTAAGCTCCTTCCATGCACGGACCAAGGAATTGGGTGCAGTCTATTTTGAAACGGCAGGATGGGAACGTCCTCACTGGTATGAAAGCAACAAGGGACTTCTTGAAGAGTACGCCGACAGGATCACCCATCGCAGCAACGAATGGGACGCCCGTTGGTGGTCGCCCATCATCGACGCAGAAAACATAGCGCTTCGTGAGCGGGTTGCCATGACTGACTTGAGTGCCTTTGCCATCTTCGATATCATTGGACCCGGCGCCCTGGAGACAGTGCAGAAGGTGGCGGTTTCCCAGATGGACCACCCTACAGGAAAAGCGTCCTACACGCTTTTGCTGAACGAAAGAGGTGGTATACGAAGTGACCTTGTCATCGCTCGTAACGGCAAAGACTCTTTCCGCATCATTACCGGCGGCGGTCATGGTGGAGTGGACAAGAAATGGTTTATCGACAATCTGCCTGAAGACGGGTCCGCACAGCTTCACGACCAAACCTCGGCACTGTCCACCGTTGGTGTCTGGGGACCTTCCGCCCGGGATCTGCTGGAATCAGTCACTGACGACGATATCTCCAATGAAGCCTTTCCATATGCCACCGTCAAAGAATTCCGGATTAATGAGATTCCGGTCTGGGCTCTGCGTATGTCGTATGTGGGAGAGTATGGATGGGAGATTTATACCGCGGCTGAGCATGGTCAAAAGCTCTGGGATATTCTCTGGGAGGCCGGGCAGAAGCACCGTGTGGTCCCCGTAGGAATCGGGGTTTACGGCACCACCGCACGTCTGGAGAAGGGCTTCCGCCTCTACGGCAACGAACTTGACACAGAATACAATCCAGTGGAAGCCGGCATGGCTCTCCCCAGGGTTAAAGCCCAGGATTTCATCGGCAAGGGAGCCTATCTCAAGGCTCGTGAAAAAGATCCGATAACCGAGCTTTGCACCTTAACCGTTGACGACCATACTGCCTCCAACGGAGAAAAGCGTTATATGGTCGGAACTGTACCGGTATTGACGCTGGACGGCGAATCGATTCTTGATGCTGAAAATCGCCCATCCTATGTGGCAAGTGCCGGAAACGGTCCCTGCGTTGGTAAGTTCATCCTTATGTCGTATCTGCCGCCCGAGTATGCCAAAGCCGGCACTAAGCTCAAGGTAGAATACTTCGGCGATCAATTTCCGGTCACTGTGGATGTGGTGGGTACTGCCCCGCTGTTCGATCCGAAAAACGATCGATTGAAAGGATAGATTAATTGGAATTGGGAGAAATATCATGAATATTCTTGTCTGTGTAAAACGGGTACCTGACATCGGCTCCCGAATCGATCTTACCGAAGACCGGCAGGCGATTGTCACAAAGAACCTTGGGTTTTGCATCAGCCCTCATGAAGAATGCGCCGTTGAGGAGGCAATTCAGCTGGTTGTAAAACACGGCGGACAGTCAACGGTACTGACCCTCGGTCCCGAAGAAGCTGTAGAACAGCTCCGCGACTCTCTGGCCCGGGGTATCGACCGGGCCATTCTGATCGAGACCGACCAGCCCGAATGGGACCCCAAAGAGACTGCAGCAGCTCTCACCGAGGTGATTCGCGCCGAGAATGAAAAGGAACCTCTCGATCTGATTCTTTTTGGAAACGAATCGGCCGACAGCACCGGTTGTCAGGTAGGTATCCGCGTGGCTCACTATCTGGATCTGCCATGTCTTGCCAGTGTCAAAAAACTTGATATCGGAGATGGCGATGCCACAGCCTCACGTGAAGTTGACAGCGGCTGGGAGGTTTTCAGTCTGCCGATGCCTGCTCTTGTAACTGTCAAGGAAGGGATCAATCTGCCCCGATACCCAAGTCTTCGCGGCACTATGAAAGCTAAGAAGAAGCCTCTGGATCGCCTGTCTGCCGACAAGATCGGGGCCGGTCTGCAAATGCAGCAGCTGGTCCACCCGCCCGAGCAGAAAAAAGAGGTCAACATGCTTGGAGAGGGACCGGCGGCAGCGTCCAAGATCATCGAGGTTATCAAATCCCTGGAGGTGATATAGCCATGATATATGGATTAATAGAATATGAAGAAAAAATGGTGACGGAAGAGTCTCTTCAGATGATCACCTTCGGTTTAAAGGTTGCCGAAACCAGTGGGGACGAATTTGTCGCCCTGCTTATCGGTGCCAGGGAGACTGCCGCGCTCACTGAGATGCTTGGGAAATATGGTGTTGCCAAGGTTATCGAGGCAGGACATGAGAACCTGAGCGACTACGCCCCGGTAGCCTGGGCCAGCATAATCTCCCAGCTGATGACGGAGAACTCGCCGCAAATCGTTATGGGTCCCGGTACCGACCTTGGCAACGAGGTTATGGCCCACCTTGCGGCAATGACCGACCTGCCGATGGCCGCCAACTGTTCTGCGGTAACCACAGGAGAGCCTTTTCAGATAACCAGGCTACGGTGGGGCAGCAGCCTTCTGGAGGAGGCAGTACAGACAGGCGACTGCAAGCTTATGACCATTGCCCCTTTCGTGGTCGAAGCAGAAGAAGTTTCATCACCCGCCGAGCCGGCAGTGCAGACTTTTGAACCGACGCTTACGGAAAAAGACCTTCTGGTGCGCATTATCCGAAGAGAAGCTGATGAGACAGAGGGTGTAACCCTGAAAAACGCTGATGTTGTTATTGGTGGAGGCCGTGGGGTAGGCAACCCTGAAGCATACTCGCTGCTGGAGGAACTGGCCGGGATGCTGAATGGTGCGGTTGGATGTTCCCGTGTTGCGACCAATAATGGATGGCGACCACATTCGGATCAGGTGGGCCTCACCGGTACACGAATTTCGCCAACCCTCTATATCGCCTGCGGTATCAGCGGTGCGATCCAACACCTGGTCGGATGCAAAGGTGCAGATAAAATTATGGTCATTAATAAGGACCCTGAGGCTGCATTTTTCGGTAAAGCTGACTTTGGGGTTCTTGGAGACCTCCATGAAGTGATTCCGGCAGTTATTGAAGAACTCAAAAAGCAGAGGGCCTAATTATTTTAAGGAAAAATCGGGCCGTTGCCCACTAGATTCGGACAACTCGGCAAAATCACATATTTCAAATTTTAAAGAGATAATGCTTAAGCCAAGGCTGAGCATTATCTCTTTAAATTTAGAAGACCTGAAGATCCGAGATTGAGGGAAAGCATATGACGCTTGAAGAAAAGTGAGAAAGAAAACGTAATGTAAAATAGGTGAGAGGAACAAATTCCATGGCTACACGTGAGATATTATGGAACATTTCTGGGGCAGGCGAGGTTGTTTTATACGCGTTGGCAGCTATTACCCTCGGGGTACTTGGCTGGGGTATTTATAGACATGTCCGTCGAATCTTCAACGGACAACCGGTCACCTTTCCCACACCTGCCCAGGCAGGCCGGCTCGGCCGTGCACTGCTTTCTGTGTTGTCTAACCGCACAGTGGTCAACCGCCACAAACTCGGTGGTGGAATGCACTTGTCCATTATGTGGGGTTTTATCGTACTGTTTGTGGGAACAACCATCGTGGCTATTGAGTACGATCTGTTTCACAAAATCCTGGGAAGGGAGCATTTCATTTTACAAGGGCCTTTCTTCCTGGGATTTGAGTTTATTACCGACCTGTTTGGTGTGCTGCTTGTGGTGGGTCTGGTCATCGCCTTGATCAGACGCTATGTCCTCCAGCGCCCACAACTGAAACGACAGCCTGTAGACTGGTTACTGCCGGTCCTGCTGCTGGCCATTGGTCTGACCGGCTTTGTTGTTGAGGGCTTGAGGCTGGCTGCAAATGCTGCCGATCTGGGCTATGCTTCCGGCTGGTCGCCAGCGGGAGCTCTTTTTGCCGGTATGGTTGACGGGGCTGGTCTGGACTCATTGAAGAGAGGCCATGTCATGTTCTGGTGGCTCCATGTGCTGCTCGCCCTGGGTGCCATTGCTGTCCTTCCTTTTGTACCCAAGGCCATGCATCTGGTTGCGGCAGGGTTCAACATATTCTTCGAAGACCTGAGACCTAAGGGCCGTCTGGCCAAACTCGACGTTGAAGGCGCATTCGACCGGGACGAGAACCTGGGATACGAGACCCTTTCCGACCTGACCCGCAAAGATCTGCTCGATGTTGTTTCCTGCACAGAGTGTGGCAGATGTGAAATGAACTGCCCGGCCAACATTTCCGGAAAAAGCCTTTCACCTCGCGAAATTGTACTTGGATTGCGCAGGCAGCTTAACACCGAGAACCCGGTCGCCAGCGCTCCAGGCGGAGCCAGCCGGATCTTGGACGCTGAAATCTCTCCAGACGTTATTCAATACTGCACCACCTGCATGGCCTGTGTTGAAAGCTGTCCCGTACTGATTGATCCGTTGGCCAAGATATTGGAGATACGACGCAACGAGGCCATGATTCATGACCGTTTTCCGGATACCTATGCCGATGTCTTAATGGGCATGGAGAAGCGCGGCAATCCATGGAACGAGCATCCCACCGCCAGGATGGAGTGGGCTAAAGGGCTCAATGTGCCAATAATGGCTGATGTTGCCGAGGCGGGAAAGGGAGTTGAGTATCTGTTCTGGGTCGGATGCTCTGCCGCCTATGACCCGAGAAACACCAAAATAGCTCAAAGTATGGTCAAGATTCTTCAGGCAGCCGGCATTAACTTTGCCGTTTTGGGAGAGGAGGAGCGGTGCACAGGAGATCCCGCCCGGAGAATGGGTCAGGAATACCTGTTCAGCATTCAGGCGGAGATGAACGTGGAACTTCTGGCCGAATATAAATTCGACCACATTCTTACCATCTGCCCCCATTGCTATAACTCCTTTGCCAAAGATTATCCTGATTTTGGTGGCGAATATTCAGTTGTCCACCATACACAACTCATCAGTGATCTCATTAAAGATGGGCGTCTGTCGCTGTCCAAATCCGTCGATGCAATGGCTACCTTCCATGACTCCTGTTACCTTGGCAGACACAACCGGATTTTCGACGCCCCCCGGGACATTATGGCTGCAATACCAGGACTCCAAACCGTTGAGATGGAGAGGAACAAAGAGATGGGCATGTGCTGCGGTGGTGGCGGCGGGTTGAGCTGGTTCGAGGAGGATACCGACAAACGTGTAAATGACAGGCGCGTGGAGCAAGCGTCGCAGGTAGTTGAGGTAGCCGGCAATGATAAACCCGCTATGATCGTCACTTCCTGTCCTTTCTGCTTAACAATGATCGAAGATGGACTTGCCGCCAGAGAGACAACTATTGTGGACAGGGACATCGCTGAACTGGTGGCTGAATCAATAGAATAGAATTAAACATTTTTAATGACGCATTAACCTCTGCCCGTAACTGGATCCCCGCCTGCGCGGGGATGACGATCAAGAGAAATACGTGTTTCGATACATCTATCGTTGTGTTTTTAACACCATGATATTGCAGTGAAAAATATGCAAGCCGTTGTGCTGTTTGTTAAATAGAATCTGTGTTTACTGTGTCAAGCGTTTTACTTCAATGTAATAAAGTGCATGAAAATTTGGGTTTGTCATTCAAAAAACTAAGGACATTCATCAACACATTAAGAGGAGGAAACATGAGTAAGGCTGAAACCAAACACAAAGCAGGGCAAGATAATGTTCGTTTTTGGGGGTTGGACGTTCACAATCCGGTATTCATCATTTCAACGCTGGTTATATTAGTTTTTCTCGTCGGCTCTGTAGTGGCTGGTGATGCAGCAGCAACATTTTTTGGAAATCTTCGTAAAAGTATCACAAGTAATTTCGACTGGTTCTTCTTGATCGCCGGCAATATCTTTGTGCTATTTTCTTTATTTCTGATTGTTTCTCCGCTGGGCAAGGTCAGATTGGGCGGTAAAGAAGCTCGGCCTGACTATAGCAGACTGTCGTGGTTCGCAATGCTTTTCGCAGCAGGGATGGGGATTGGCCTGATGTTTTGGAGTGTGGCTGAACCTGTTGTCTATTCTGCTGGAGTATGGGGGTATGCACCGCTTGGTGTCAGTGAAAACCGGGAGATGGCCTTTGCGGTAACCATATTCCACTGGGGCTTACACCCATGGGCGATTTATGCCGTAGTGGGACTAGCGCTGGCTTTTGCTACCTACAATAAAGGCTTGCCGCTGACAGTTCGCTCTGCATTTCATCCTATTTTCGGTGATGCGGTCTGGGGATGGCCCGGTCATGTTATTGATACTCTGGCTGTTTTTGCGACCATTTTTGGTTTGGCGACTTCGCTGGGACTGGGTGCGCAGCAGGCTAATGCCGGACTGAGCTATCTATTTGGAATGGCGAGCAGCACGATAATCCAAACCGTATTGATTACCCTCATCACCCTGTGTGCTTTGGCCTCAGTTGTCGCAGGGCTGGATAAAGGTGTCAAACGCTTGAGTGAATTTAATATTTTTTTAGCATTAATATTTATGGCTGCAGTCATTCTGTTCGGGCCAACACTTGAGATCTTCAAAGGCTTTGCCACAAACACAGTGGCCTATGCAAAAAACATCCTACCGCTGAGCAACTGGATAGGACGTGAAGATACTGGATTTTTACATGACTGGACAACCTTTTACTGGGCGTGGTGGATCGCCTGGTCTCCATTCGTTGGAATGTTTATCGCGCGTGTTTCGAAAGGGAGAACCGTCAGAGAGTTTGTAACCTGTGTGTTGATTGTACCTACGGTTGTATCGATACTTTGGATGTCGGCATTTGGTGGTGCAGCTGTCGACCAGGTTATCGAGCAGGCCGGCAGTCTTGAAAATGCCATTGTAACTGAGGCCAGCCCGACCGCGGACAACCCCAATGCTACAAAGACGGTGTACAACAGTGAGCTCGCCAAGCAGGTCAATGATGGCTACGCAAAAGCGATGTTTACCATGTTCGACGGCGGTTTCCCACTGTCCGGTCTGTTGTCAGCAATTGGCATTTTGCTGGTTATTACATTTTTTGTTACCTCGTCTGATTCAGGCTCTCTGGTTATCGATTCGATTACCGCCGGCGGCCTGATAGACGCGCCGGTGGCACAACGTGTTTTATGGTGTTTGTTTGAAGGCGCGATTGCAATTGTCTTATTGTGGAGTGGTGGTCTGTCAGCTCTACAGGCGGCATCGGTCGCAACGGGACTGCCGTTTGCTCTGATTCTCCTTGTCATGTGTGTTGCAATCTTCAAGGGTTTGAACAAAGAAAAGGAACTCTATAAATGATCCACATAGTAAAGCCACCGTATTGATCTATCACCCTCATTTCACAAGCTGAGAGAAGTCGGGTGCATATGGTGGCAGAGGTAACAGGCGATAGTTAGTTTCTGCCTGTTACCTCTGCGATCCAACTCAAAGCCATGGGTTCAGAATTTCTAAAAAGCAGTAAAGAAAGACGGTTAAAAGGACAAATTACCAATAAGAGGGACTGGGCATGAGTGACAGAGCACAGGAAAGTCTAAACAAGGCATTGGGATTAGAAAACGAATTTGATTTCAGGAAAGCTAAGGTCGTTTATGATGACCTCAAACAAAACGGTATTCCGGAGAATATTGCCAGGGTGGTTGATT
>CAXMTO010000154.1:0-3680 GCA_964196355.1 uncultured Myxococcota bacterium | reverse complement strand
TACCGGCAATAACACTCAAGAATGGGGCGCTGATGCTATCTTTAAGGTGGTGAGCAAGAGTTGTGGAGAATAGGTTGAATTTTTTAAAGATGGAATAACCAGAAACTGTTCGCACTGTAAGCAAACCGTTCACAATGATCGTAAGGATTTTGGCTGCGGGCAGTGGTGCTCATCTTCTCATGTTAGGAATTTTTGTCCTAAATTAAAACGATCAAAAGATCGGTTCCATGGGCACAACATAGCATAATTAGTTGCATACAAATCATACCCCCATCATTGGAAAACTATTAAATTGTGCATTAGGGGCTCGAGAGAGTTCTTTCCACTCAATCATAAAGTCTCTCGTTATATGTTTTTGTAGATAGGCCGATCCAATTTAGGTCTGCAGTTCTTTGAACTATAATATCACAATATTGGTTGACATGGAAACTAACTCCAGGTATTAGTTGAAATGGAAACTATTTGTTGTGTTGTTTTTGTAGCTATGGGAGAAGTACTCAGTGGGCATGTCAAACGAAAAATCGAAATTACCAAAGCGGCAAGAGACTCTTATCGTTCAGTCATTAATAAAAAGTGGTTTGTTCGTTCAAAGGGAATTGAATCTAGTTTGCCAACAATTTGGCCTGAATACCAATCAATTCAATGTATTAAACGAGATCATATTGCGTGGCATTATGTGACAATTAGCTTGGCCGGTAAATACCAACTATCTTGTCCGGTTCAATATGGTAAAACCCTGACTCAAAAACCCACTTTAAACAAAGGAGGATTTTGGTGTCAGGTAAAACCATTAATACAGAACAGGTCAGGATATATATGCAAACACGAAAAGACGGAAAGAAACAGGTAACAGCTGCTGCTGAAGCTGGGATATCAGAACGGTCTGGGCGTCGGATAGAAAAGGGCGATCTGCAACCAGATAGCAAAAGTAAGCGGTACTGGCGAACACGAGTTGATCCATTTGCCGGTGTATGGGACAGTGAAATCCTTCCCTTACTGGAGAAGAGCCATAAACTCACTCCGATTACATTATTTGAAAAACTCCAGAAAGATCATCCTGGGGAATACCAAGACAGCAAGCTGCGAACCTTTCAACGCCGGATTAGTGAATGGAAGGCCCTTTGTGGGCCTGACAAGGAAGTCATGTTTCGCCAGGAACAAGTTGTCGGACGGATGGGTCTCTCTGATTTCACCAAGTTAAAAACGGTGACAATTACGATTCAGGGCCAGGTTTTTACGCATCTTCTGTATCATTATCGCCTGGCTTTTAGTGGTTGGTGCTCAGTGAAGATTGTTCATGGAGGTGAGTCCTACACGGCCCTGGCTGAAGGTCTGCAGGATGCTCTCTGGCGCTTGGGTGGTGTTCCTGGGGAGCACCGCAGTGACAGTTTGTCAGCGGCCTATCGTAATCTGAGCAAAGATGCTGCTGAAGATACAACCAGACGTTATCAGCAACTCTGCCACCATTATGGTATGGAGGCAACCCGTAACAATCGCGGCAAAGGGCACGAAAACGGAGCCATTGAGTCCCCGCATGGTCATCTGAAAAAGCGTATCAAGCAGGCCTTACTACTTCGAGATTCTAACGATTTTAGTTCAGAGACGGCCTATGCCCAGTTCCTGGGCGAAGTTGTCAGCGAGATTAATAGCCGCAAACAGGATAAAATCGAGCAAGAACGCCAGCATCTACAGCCACTCCCTCTGCGACGTACAGCTGACTACACAGAGACGGTGGTCCCGGTCAGCACCACCAGTACCATCCAGATCAAACGGGTTTTGTATACAGTGCCGTCTCGCCTGATTGGCGAAAGGCTCCGTGTTCATATATATGACAGCCGGCTTGAAGGTTACCTTGGCAGCACCCTCACTGTCACCCTGCCCAGGGTCTTTGTTTCTGACAATAATCACCGTGGTCGACAGGTGGATTATCGCCATGTTATCAGCAGTCTCGAGAAGAAACCCCAAGCCTTCAGGTATTCTCAAATAAGAGACGACCTTCTGCCTGATGAAACATATAAAGCGGTATGGAATTGGCTGGATAAGGAGATGGAGGCCCGCAAGGCCTGTAAAACAATGGTTGGTATTCTGGCTTTGGCTCACCGAGCAGACTGCCAGACGCAGTTAGGAGAGTATCTGCAGGAGCTAATGGCCAGTTCGATGCTTCCCAGTCTTCTTGCACTGCAAAACAAATTTGAATCCAGAAAGCAGAGTGTCCCTGATGTCCAAGTCAATCAACCACCGGCATCGGATTATGATAGCCTGTTGAGTTGTTGTTTGCAGGGGGTGCATTGATGAGTCACTCAGCAACACTGCCTGTCTTGTTAAAGCAATTAAAACTATCCACCATTGCTGCCCACTGGGAGAAATATTTAGAATATGCCGAGCAAAGAGGATGGAACCCCGCCCAATACCTGGCGGCATTATGTGAAGAGGAGATAAATGGACGTTATACTCGTCGCATTGCCCGTTATCTCAAGGATTCAAAGCTTCCCATCGGCAAAAGCCTGTCTTCGTTTGACTTTAATCATCTTCCTGAGATGAATGCCGGGAAAATAGAGGTACTGGCCTCTGACCCAAGTTGGGTTAATCGTGCAGAGAACCTCCTGTTTTTCGGGGCAAGCGGCACAGGTAAAACTCACCTGGCCGTAGCCATCTGTAATGGTCTGATAGAGCAAGATGTAAGGGTGCGTTACTATCAGGCTACTGCCCTGGTTCAAGAACTTCAGCGCGCCCGCGAAGAGTTGCAACTGGAAAAAATATTTGCCAGGTTGGACAGATACGCAGTCATTATTTTAGACGACATTGGTTATGTCAAAAAGAGTCAGGCGGAGACCCATGTTCTCTTTGAGCTTATCGCTCACCGCTATGAGTCTAAAAGCATGATCATCACCACCAACCATCCCTTTAGTGACTGGGATCAGATCTTTGCAGATAGTATAATGACCGTAGCGGCCATTGATCGACTTGTCCATCATGCGATGATCATTGAAATTGAGGCAAAAGCAGAGAGCTTTCGGAAAAAACAGGCCATGAATCGCAATCAACACCTCTCTGATCAAGTTGCAATGTCCAGAGCTGGTAATGAACAAGAGAAGGAGGCGTAACGATGGAAGTGACAATCTGCAACCCGCAAAAAGGGCGGCTTGAAACAATAGAAGCCTCGATGGATGAGGCCAACACCACCTGGTTCAATGGTTGCCAGCAGACAGATGACATTTACACCATAACCGACATTGAAGGTGACCTTCTGATCAAGGAAAATAATTTCAATTACCCAGTGTTGATCTATGGCGTCACCAGGGCAGATATCAACCATGATCCACAAAAGGCCAAGAAACTGAGAGAAGTGTGATGAGCACCAGCAATCTTCCTTTCTCCAAATGGGAAAAAATATTTAAAGACCCTATGACTACAGCGGCAGCAATAGACAGACTGGTTCATCACAGCGTTATTCTGGAAGTGAATTTAGATAGTTACCGGCTTCAAAAGGCCAAAAGAAGAAGAAAAGAAAAAGAAGAAATGCAACCTCCAGTACCTGTCGGTTGAGGATGGGGGCCAGCCCCCATACCCCCGAGGTTTAACGCATTAAGGCCAACTGGATGGAGAGAAGAACGAAAGACCCGGCCAGAATAATTTATGACCGGGCCTCCATCCATTTGGCACCAATCTCGGCGCTTGGG
>CAXMTO010000153.1:0-10142 GCA_964196355.1 uncultured Myxococcota bacterium | reverse complement strand
GGGAATTTTTTCAATAATGGCGTTGCTTGTACTATACTCAGCGCTTCCTGGAGTGACCTCCGCAGCGCTTGCTTACCTGCTTGGTCGTCTTCTGGCGCTGCTTTACTTATGCTGGCCATGTGCTGGTGTGCAGCGGAGTCGCGAACAAGTTGTTTCATGAGTGTCTCGATGGGAGTTTTTGATGCAGCAAGATGATTCACGGTCGGGAGTCTGGTTTATCCTGATGGCGGCCATGTTATGGGGAACAACCGGGACGGCCCAGGCTTTTGCACCTGCCGGTTTCGATCCGATGGTGATAGGGAGTCTTCGCTTGGCTGTCGGCGGTTTTGCCCTCCTGCTGTTGGTTCTGTTGCGAAGCGGCACCTCGCAATTGACAGGTTGGCCTCTCAAAACGACACTGGTTACTGCTGCACTTACCGCTCTTTATCAAGTCTGTTTTTTTGCCGGAGTGGCAAAGACCGGTGTTGCTGTCGGGACTATTGTCGACATCGGTAGTGCGCCAGTTGCGGGTGGCCTTCTTGGATATTTTTTCCGAGGGGAGCGGCCGGGACGAAGCTGGTTCGTTGCAACGACTCTGGCGATTATCGGTTGTGTAATCCTGACTCTCAGCAGCGGTGGTGGTGTCGTGATAAATTCGACCGGTGTTGCTCTCGCTATTGGTGCTGGAGTCGCCTACGCTGCCTATACTCTGACGATAAAAGGCTTGCTGGAAAAGCATCAGCCTGATGCTGTAATTGCTGTGGTTTTCTCTCTCGGTGCTCTGATGCTTGCGCCCCTTCTGATCGGCAGGGACATGTCCTGGTTGGTAGCTCCACGCGGTATTGCTGTCATACTCCACCTTGGTCTGGTGACGGCCGCACTTGCCTACTGGCTGTTTGCCCGTGGTTTGCAGCGAGTTCCGGTCGCTACAGCGGTTACCTTAACACTTGCAGAACCACTGACTGCTGGTCTTCTGGGGGTATTGGTCTTGGGCGAGCAACTGAATACGCTTTCTTTCTTCGGCATATCTTTAATTTTTTCCGGGTTGGCGGTTCTCTCTCTCTGGGGGCGTTCGACTCCAGAGGTCCCGGCAGAGTTTGGAGGTTGACCGCGTGGTCAATCAACGTAAGGCCTATATATACGCACTCAGTGCGGTACTGATCTGGTCAACGGTCGCTTCAGCTTTCAAGATTTCTTTAAGGACCTTGTCTCCTGCTCATCTCCTGCTCTACGCCAACCTGTTTTCTGTGCTACTTCTTGGCGGGATATTGCTTTGCCGGCGTGAGTTTGGCTTGGCATTGCCGAGAAGTCGCTATGAATGGTTGCGTTCAACTGCCCTGGGATTGCTCAATCCCTTCCTTTACTACCTGATTCTCTTTAAAGCTTTTGATCTTCTCCCGGCGCAGGAGGCCCAACCGCTCAACTATACCTGGGCCATTACACTCTCGATTCTTGCCGTCCCCTTGCTTAAGCAGAAACTCTCTCTCTTTGAAACTCTCGCTATCCTGCTCAGCTATAGTGGCGTACTGGTGATCTCAACAAGAGGTGACTTGTTCGGGTTGAATTTTTCTGATCCGTTGGGTGTCGCCTTAGCTCTGGGCAGTACGATCATCTGGGCACTCTATTGGATATACAACACAACGGATGGCAGGCCACCATTGGCAGGGCTCTTTATGAATTTTCTCTGTGCCTTGCCGTTTGCACTGAGTTATTGCCTGATCTTTACTGAAATGAAGTTCCCGGACCTAACTGGTTTGCTTGGCGCTGCCTATATCGGCTGTTTTGAGATGGGAATTTCATTTTTTCTCTGGCTGCAGGCGCTCAAATACACAGCAAGCGCTGCTCGTGTCAGCAGCCTGATCTTTATCTCCCCTTTTATTTCACTCGTGCTGATCTATTTTCTGGTCGGAGAAGAGATTCTGCCCTCAACTTTTTATGGCCTGATTCTGATTGTGGTGGGGTTGGTTTTGCAGCAGTTTCTAAAAAACAAAGCCGTTGATGCTTATTGACACTGAGTAAGAAATTTTTCGGTTCATGCAGTGCCGGTCAATAACTTCCGCCCACAAGGAAATGCGGTCCCGGAGAAGTTGTTCCGTGAAAATGTCGAGAAAGAGTACGACATCAAGTCGCAGGCCTGCTACCGCTGCGGCATCACCTGACACAACAATAGGGAGATAATCTTTTTTCGGTCAGCGGGGTAATCTTCAGGACATCAAGCATTTTTAATCCGAAAAGCAACACAAGGATAATCCAGAAGAGAGAGAAGAGTTATCCTCCCACATTGCTTGGGATAGTTCAGATTGGCGAAAACGCATAATTCTTACTGCCCCTGCAAGGCGAGAGTGGCCACCCCATTTCTGATGTGGCCATTTTCATGTTGTACTGATCGTGATTTATTGAACAGCCAGGCACCTGCCAAAATTTCTTTAGATTTATGACAACCAATGCATGCTAACAGGATATTCGCAAATGAAACGAAGGGGGTTGCTGGTTCTGCCGGTCGCCTGTCACAATTGCTAAGATATGATTATCAAGCACCCAGATTGCGTTAATACGTGAGACGCTAGCTCAATTACTTGGCCTCCCTCTGTGCCGTTTCCATACCTTGTATAATCAACCTAGTCGGTCACTTTCCTTCTGTGCAAATCCTATCCAAAACGATTCACCTTTGCTCCAAGTGAATTCTCATTATGATTGTATGCGCTTTCTCGGCAACAATGGGAGCCTCAATCGGTAGAGGAAGATTGCGTCAAGGACTTATTAAAAACGGCGTTAGTTAATTACTGAATAAAACATTAATTTCTTTTTACCATTTAACATAAAAAATAATTATACGTTTAATATCAGGAACTTGTCATGTTTTAACAGGCAGAACATGTTTCTTGACACGACAAGGAACGTTGTATACAGTCTGTGTACAACGTGAGTACAAGCCGTACACAGGAGGTTCTGGATTGAATATCGCGACAGAAACAATCAACACAGATGGCCCGCTAAAGGTCTGTATTGTGGGCGGAGGCAATGCTGCCCAGGCAATGGCGGCACTATTTCCTCACTTGGGCATCCCTTGCAATATGTTTGTACCTTATGGGGATGAAGCAGAACGAATTCAGTCGGCGGTTGCTGATCAGGGCTATATAGTGGCCGAGTTTGCATCTCACAATGAGCCTTCTGGGGAGGTCAGAGGAAAACCCGAAAAGATTTCTAGAAATGCTGCAGATGTCATCCCTGAGTGTAACGTCCTCATTTTACCACTACCCGCATTTGCTTACGCAGATGTCCTTTCTGAAATGAAACCACACATACAAAAGGGTACTTTTATTGGAGCGACCCCCGGGCAAGGGGGATTTGATTGGCTAGGCAAAGAGGTCTTGGGAGATGTCGCAGAGGATGTTGTGTTGTTTTCAATCTTGCCAATGCCATTTAATTGCCGGATTGTTGAGTTTGGCAAACGTGTTTTTGTGCAGGAATTCAAGCGCAGGTATAAAGTTGGTGCGACACCAGTCAGCCTTTGCCCGGAGGCCGTCGCTATTACAAACAAGCTTTTTGGCCATTCCGAAAGTTGCGGTAACTCATTGAGTTGTTCCCTCTACCCGATCAATGCAGTGATTCACCCGGCACGACTTTATGCTCTCTGTAAAGATTGGCAAGAGGGCGATATCCTCAAGGACAACCCTCTTTTTTACGAAGACATGAACGATGAATCTACCGAACTGATGGATTTGGTCAATAAAGAGCTGATCGATATCGCTCGGGTGCTCAGTGAAGAGGGGGTTGAAGAAGTCACCGTACCTCACATAAAAGACTTTTTAGCTGATTATGTTTATCAGGACGACTCGCCAACGTTGCAATCTTTTTTTGCTACTAATAGCGCCTACAAAGGCTTTCGTTGCCCATTCGTTGAACGGGAAAGTGGCTGGGTTCCGGATTTTTCCAATCGCTATTTCACAGAAGATATTCCTCTTGGGCTTTGCCTTTACAAAGGGGTGGCAGAACTCGTCGGAGTCGAAACTCCCGTGATCGACAAAATATTGTCCTGGGCACAGCAACATATGGGGAAAGAATATCTTGTTGGTAGCCGTTTGACCGGCAAGGATATAAACGAAACCGCCTGTCCGCAACGCTTTGGAATCACGACTGTAGAGCAGTTGAAAACCTGATCCAAAATAGAGGGAAAGGGCAATTCTGCCCTGCTAATTTTCGGTTAGTCGTAGATCAATAACTCAGTCAAGAAGGAGAAACAGAAATGAAAAAATCGCTTAAGCTAATGGTAACGATGTTGGTTCTTTTGGCCTTCCTGATCCCCATGACGGCAAGTGCAGGGATCATGGAGAAAATTTCCAGTGAAAAGGTTCTCCGTGTCGGAGTCGCACCCTGGAAAAACTTTATCCAAAAAAACATCAAAACAGGCGAGTATGAAGGCATTATCGCTGACGACCTGAGAAATTTTGAAAAAGAGACCGGTATCAAGGTCGAGATCAATGAGACCACCTGGGGCGGCATGATTGCAGGGCTGCAGACCGGCAAGTGGGACGCCATCATGAATGGGTTGGGTGCAACGGTTCAGCGATCCGTTGCGGTAGCTTTTACTGAGTCATATGGCAATTACGCTGAGGCGTCACTTATCCGTGCGGGAGATGATGTCAAGTCGTTTGCTGATCTGGACAAAAAGGGTAATATTATTGCTTGTATTGGTGGCACGAGCGCCCAAACTCTCTGGACCAGTAAATTCAAAAACGCCGAAATCAAGGGGTATACTGATTCGACAACGGGCATTCTGGAAGTCATGCAGGGGCGTGCCAAGGCATTCATGAGTGATTCTCTGGTCAACGCTTTCCGCGCCGAGGAGCGTCCGGAACTGGAACTGTTTATCCCGGAAAATACCTCTTGGTTCTACCAGGCTCACGCGGTGAGATATAGCGATCCTGATCTGCTTGCTTTCCTCAATACCTATATCCGCAACATGCGTGTCCGCGGTTGGTACGACGAACTGGGTGCTAAATATGGTATGCCGGCAACCTGGGCTAAGGGAAAACCCTAAACTAGACTGACACATTAAAGGGCAGAAGGCCTCACTGCACTTAATTGTGCTGAGGGTACCCTTCTGCCCTGTTTTTTGACAGGCTGTAAATCCCTTCTATCGCAGCCAGTGGGAGTTAAATCCATGAACTATAGCTTTCAGTTTAATGTCATTATCGAGTATCTTCCCTACCTTATGGAAGGGGCTTGGTTTACCATCCGAATTGGGTTTTGGTCGATATTCTTTTCAACAATTATTGGACTTCTTCTCGCGTCGTTACAGATGTCAAACAATAAACTCCTCAAGGCCGGCACGATCATCTATATCGATATTTTCCGTACAATCCCTCTTGTCGTGTTGTTGATTTGGATACATTATGTGTTGCCGATTTTTACCGGGACCTCATTCTCGCCTGAACAAAGTGCCATCCTGGCCATTTCTCTCAATGGCGGGGCGATGGCAAGCGAAGCCTTCCGTGGTGGACTGCAGGCGATTCCGCTTACCCAGTTGCAGGCGTCCTATTCTCTTGGATTTTCTCATCTTGGGACCTTGCGTTATGTCATCATTCCGCAGGCGGTATATTCGACACTGCCGCCTCTGACGAACGTCTATATCACTAATATCAAAAATATTTCTATCACGATGATTATCGCTGTTCCGGAAATCATGTTCCGTGCCCAGGAGGTGATGGTTCAAACCTTCAGACCGCTGGAACTCTACACCGCCGCTGCTATTGTCTATATCGTCCTGATCGTTACCTTCTCTTACGCCATGCGATTGATTGAAAAGCTCAGGAAATGGGATCCTATTTAAGCCCAATGACTTTACTTGAAAATGGAGAACAGTATGTCTGACCAGGCACTTGTAACAGTGAACAATCTGACAAAAAAATATGGGGAAGACCTTATTCTTGAAGACATTTCCTTTGAAATGCAGAAAGGGCAAGTCCTCGTTCTAATGGGGCCGAGCGGATGTGGTAAGAGCACCATGCTCAGATGTCTAAATGGTCTCGAAGAAATCCAAGGTGGAACCATCACCGTCGATGGTTTTCAAATTAATGACGCAGTGCCTAAAGAGTTGCGGCAGGCCCGACTTAAGATTGGCATGGTCTTTCAGCGTTTCAATCTTTTCCCCCATATGACCACTCTCGACAACATTACACTGGCTCCTATGAAGTTGTTGAAACAGAGCAAGAATGAAGCACAGGAATATGCTCGACATCTGCTCGATATGGTGGGACTTCCAGACAAGGCCCAGGCTTATCCCTGTGCTCTTTCTGGCGGGCAGAGTCAGCGGGTCGCTATTGCACGGACCTTGGCAATGAAGCCGGAGTTGATGCTTTTTGACGAGCCGACCTCTGCATTGGACCCTGAGATGAAAGAAGAGGTGCTCAATGTCATTCAGAGGCTTCGAACGGAAGAGCATATGACAATGGCTTTAGTCACTCACGAGATTCATTTTGCCAAAGATGTCGCTGACAGAATCATGATGGTAGCCGACAAAAAAATAGTTGAAGAGAGTGACGCGGTTAGTTTCTTTGAAAATCCCAAGGAAGAGCGAACCAAGAAATTTCTCCAAATGATAATCAATGACTAGGCTTATTCATTTGACAGGTTAATGCTTTTCAAAGGAACGTGAAATATGATATTTCGTGGTGGACCTAACGTATATGGTGTTCCGATTGGGATTCTTGGACTGGAAACCTACTATGCGAAGCTTCCGGGACATGTTAAAAATGCGAGCACTTTTGATTTCCCGGTCGTATATAAGATCGTCCAGGGGGCCGTTGTTGAAAAGCTCCTTCACTCACCGGACACCACTTTACTGGAGCCTTTTATAGAAGCAGTTCGTGAGTTAGAGGCGGAGGGCGTATCGGCGATTGTCGGAAGTTGTGGTTTTCTGGCAGCGTTTCAGAAAGAACTTGCAGATGCCGTCAATATCCCATTGTTCACCTCTAGCCTAATGTTGGTCCCTCTTGTATCCCGAATGCTAAAGAAAGATCAGAAGGTTGGAGTGGTGACTGCAAGCAAAAGTGGACTTACGCAGAAGCACTTGTGCGCAGTCGGCTGTGAAGATATCTCCATGGTAATCGCCGGGATGGAAGAGATGCCGGAATTCCGTGAAGTCATTCTCGAAAACAAAAGGATTGAGCTGGATGGGGAAAAGCTTCAAAACGAAATAGTTTCTATTGCCGTGTCTATGGTTGAAAATAATAAAGACATTGGCGCAGTGGTTTTAGAGTGCACGGAAATGCCCGTTTATGCGCACCTTATTCAAGAACGTATACAGCTACCGGTTTTTGACATAATAACGCTAACAAATATGGTCTGTGCAGCGTCTGTGAGAACATCTTTTCGGGGGAACATGCCCCGCTAAATGCGCCTCAGCTAATATTCATAATAGAAGTTTTGTTCAGCGCAGTGCTCTTTTACATTAACCGTTTATGGAGCACATATTTTCAAAGGCTTGAATTGTGGGAATTATTTTGTGAAACTACAAAAGATAATTCTACATGCTTGATTTCACAATATAACAACCTAAACAAGGCATCATTATATGCGCAATAAAATTTGCAATATCATCCGCAACAAAATAGTTACTCTTGAGTATAAGCCGGGCCACAGACTCAATGAGCAAAAGCTCGCCAAGGAGCTTGGTGTTAGCCGTACACCAATTCGCGAGGCTCTTATTCTTCTTAGTACTGAAGGGCTTGTGACGATGGGTCCGAATATCATGACGCAAGTTTCAGAAATTAACCTGCAAAAATTCCGGGAATTAACTGAACTGAGACTGATTCTTGAACAGGGAGCAGCACGCCTTGTTGCTGTTAACAGAACGGAACAGCAATTGGCCGACTTACAGAACTTAGCAGAACGAATTAATAGTGCGGACAAGAACGATGCGAGTCAAATGATGCTATTGGATACGGAGTTCCATAAAATTACTCGCATGGCAACCAACAACGAATCCCTCTCTAAACAGTTGATCGTTATTACCAACCAGTTCACACGGACTATGTACCTACTTTCAATAACACCTACGTTGATTGCGCAAGACATCCCTAAAATTATTGAGGCCATAAGAGATCAGAATCCGGACACTACTGCAAAATTGATGACGGATCATGTTAACTATTTCATGGGACTGGTTCGCAAAAAATTTCAGTAAGGGTTAGGTATTCAAGATCATGGTATCTAGCTTAATTCATTGAATGAGTACAACTCACAAAATGATATAGATCACTTAAGCTCGGGTCCATCCCATCAAATATTAGGAAGTTATCTTGACAGAAGGAATATCATCATGACCAACACCGAACTGCTCGCTCGCCGTAACGCCGCCGTCCCGCGCGGGGTTGCATCCGCCACTTCAATTTTTGCCGTCAAAGGTGAAAACGCCGAGATCTGGGATGCAGAAGGCAAACGTTATCTCGACTTTGCCGCTGGTATCGCCGTCTGCAACACCGGGCATCGCCACCCAAAAGTCATGGCGGCTGTTGCAAAACAGTGTGAGGCTTTTGTGCACACCGCCTTCCAGGTGGTGCCTTACGAAACCTACATTGCTCTTGCTGAAAGGATCAACAAGCTTGCGCCGATTAATAATGCCAAGACCATTTTTATGACCACTGGCGCCGAGGCGGTGGAAAACGCAGTCAAAATTGCCCGGCATTACACTAAGCGCTCTGCAGTCATCTCCTTTGTTGGCGGTTTCCATGGGCGTTCCTTGTTAACTATGGGAATGACCGGCAAGGTTGTTCCTTACAAGGCCGGGTTTGGTCCTTTTCCGAGCTCGCTTTATCACGCGCCATTCCCGATCGAGCATCATGGTGTCAGCGTGCAGGACAGCCTCGATGCGTTGGAACGTATTTTTAAGTCCGATGTTGAAGCGGAGCAGGTTGCGGCGATTGTCCTCGAGCCAGTTCAGGGTGAGGGTGGTTTTTACATTGCTCCCAAAGAGTTCATGCAAGCGTTACGTCAACTCTGCGACAAACATGGCATCTTGTTGATCTGTGACGAAGTACAGACCGGTTTTGCCCGTACCGGCAAAATGTTCGCCACGGAATATTTCGACATCGAGCCGGACCTGATGACCATCGCCAAGGCGTTGGCTGGCGGACTCCCCCTCTCGGGAGTTGTCGGCAAGGCCGAGATTATGGACTCACCGGAACCTGGCGGTCTCGGTGGTACCTACGGCGGCAGTCCTTTAGGCTGCGCGGCAGCTCATGCTGTATTGGATGTCATCGAAGAGGAGCAACTTTGTGCACGCAGTAACAGCATCGGTAAGAGAATGGTTGAGCGCATTCAGGCGATGAAGGAGAGCAGCGACTCTCCGGCTATAGGTGACGTCCGTGGCTTGGGTGCCATGGTTGCCTTCGAGTTGGTCAAAGAAAGAGGTGGTCACAGCCCCGACGCCGATAAGGTCAAAGAACTGACAGCCAAGGCGTTGGAGTATGGAATGATTCTGATCTCATGCGGCCTCTTCGGCAACACCATTCGGTTGCTGGCTCCTCTAACCATTACGGATCAGCACTTGGAAGAGGGGTTGGACATTCTGGAGAAATCGTTACGCGAGGTTGCTTGAGGTTTCTCTTGGCTGCCGGCTTCAGATGATCGCGTATTCATAACCGTGGATTCGTAGAACTTCTGTGAAGGACTTCGGTGAATGAGTGCATGATCATATCGTGCACTCATTCTGTTTTTGGGGAAGTCATATCTCTGGTATGCTTATACTTAATAATTTCTCAATGTAAGATATTGGTTTTTGCTCAATCAAGAGTGATAAAAAAGATGAGAATAACAGTTAAGCTCGTTGGGCTGTTTCGTATCGACCGCTTCAAGGAAGAATTGAAGGAATACCCCTCCGGTGTCAGGGTTGTAGAGGTTATTGATAACCTCAAGTTGCCTAAAGATGTTCTTGGTATCATTCTCGTCAATGGTGTCCATGCTGGTGAACAAGACATCCTCAAAGAGGGTGATACTCTGTCGATACTTCCTCTGCTGGATGGTGGTTGAGAAGCATCATTCTCATGGTTTGCCTACAATAGACTAATGATTCTTGCTCATAATCAAGGAGAAAACTGATGAAGTTTTTGACAACTGATCCCGCGGCAGAGCCCTCCGGAGTCATGTATAATCGCTGTACC
>CAXMTO010000152.1:0-35689 GCA_964196355.1 uncultured Myxococcota bacterium | reverse complement strand
TGCCGGGAAAACAACTCTTTTTAATCAGTTAACAGGGGCCAGACAGCATGTCGGCAACTATCCAGGGATTACTGTAGACCACAAGGAAGGTTCTACTGAGCATAATGGAGAAAAAATCACAATTACAGATCTTCCCGGAACATACTCAATGACCGCCTACTCAGCGGAAGAACTCGTTGCCAGGGACTATCTTGTAAACGAAAGACCGGATGTAGTGATTGATATCGTCGATAGCTCCAACCTTGAGAGGAACCTCTACCTCACCTGCCAATTTCTTGAGCTTGGCGTGCCTTTGGTAATAGCCCTTAACATGATCGATGTCGCAAAGGATCGTGGAATTGAAATCAAAATAAAAAAGCTGGAATCATTGCTCAATGTTCCGGTTATTCCCATTATTGCACGATCCGGTTTTGGAAAAGAAGACCTTCTTGAAGCAGCAGTCCGCACAGCATCAGAACACGAGGATTGGATTTCTCGAGATATTTCCTATGGCGAAGACCTTGATACCATTCTGACTAAGCTCACCTCTCTCATTTCAGAAAACAATTTACTGACCGACACATACCCACCTCGATACACGGCCATAAAATACCTGGAAAATGATGAGCAGATTCTTGAAAAAGGACAAAGGGTCAACAGCGATGTTGCCAACAGGCTTGAAGAGGCTGTCAGCAAAACAACTGCTCATACTCAAAAGACCCTGGATGTCTACCCTGAGGCAATCATTGCCGATCATCGTTATGGCTACATAAAATCCATCGTAAGGCAAGGGGTCGAAATCCATACCTTTGATGCGGACAGGTTATACACTTCAGACAAAATAGACAAAATACTGACAAACCGATTGATTGGACCCGCAGTTATGTTTCTCATCCTTTTTGGTCTCTACCAATTCACTTTCAGCTGGAGTGAGCTGCCGGTAGCCTGGATGGAATCGCTTTTTGGCTGGCTTGGAGAAGTTATTGAGACCAGTCTTCCTGACGGGTTGATAAAGTCAATGATAATTTCAGGCATCATCGATGGTGTCGGCGGTATATTAGGCTTTGTGCCCCTCATTATGTTCATGTTTTTTGGTATCGCTATACTTGAGGATTCAGGATATCTGGCAAGGGTAGCCTTCATGATGGATCGGGTTTTCAGGATTTTCGGTCTCCACGGCTCATCGGTCATGCCCTTTATCGTCTCCGGCGGTATTGCGGGCGGATGCGCGGTTCCTGGAGTTATGGCAACGAGGACGCTGCGATCACCCAAGGAACGAATGGCCACCCTGCTGACGGTCTCATTCATGAACTGCGGTGCAAAACTCCCCGTTCTGGCACTGCTTATAGGTGCGTTCTTTGCCGAGAATAAGGCCTTATACATGTTTCTCTTTACTCTACTTGCCTGGGCTGTTGCTCTGCTGGCTGCAAAATTACTACGCATAACAGTTTTGAAAGGCGCTTCCACTCCCTTCGTCATGGAACTCCCTCCATACCGTTTTCCAACAGTCAGGGGCCTTCTAATCCATACCTGGGAAAGAACGTATCAGTATATTAAAAAGGCGGGCACAGTAATTCTTGGCATTTCCATTCTACTCTGGGCTCTCATGACTTTTCCCGGTCTCAGCGACCAGCAGCTTGCCAGCTTCGAACAGCAGCGTCATGAAATCATCTCTTCATTTTCTAGCGAAACATTCGCAGGTCTTAAGATGAACAGCGACAATTTTTCAGAAGAGCCAAAAGCTCTGGCCGAAAAACTCCGGGAAATCAATAACCACCAAACGGAGGCAACCCTTCGTCATTCATTTGCAGGAAGGGTTGGCGGAGCAGTAGAATCGTTTTCAAAGTTCGCCGGTTTTGACTGGCGAACCAACGTAGCTCTCATTGGTGGTTTCGCCGCCAAAGAGGTCATTGTTTCCACGTTGGGAACGGCTTACTCTATGGGTGAAGTTGATGTCGAAGAATCTGCATCTCTTGGCCAAAGACTGAAAAATGACAGCAAATGGAACCGTGTTGTTGCTGTCGCAGCACTTGTTTTTATAATGTTCTACGCCCCGTGTTTCATAACGGTCGTCTGTATCGCCAAAGAGTCATCCTGGAAATGGGCTTTCTTTTCTATAGGTTTTAACACGGTTTTCGCCTTTTTCGCGGCAGTAGCAGTATTTCAGATCGGTACGTTTTTCCAGTTGGGCTAACGATACAAATTTCCTGACCTGAATTATCCCGTTAAAGCGTATATCATTTCCTGCCGTTGCCAGATACGAAGCTCTACTCCAGCAACGGTAAGTGAATAGATACGGCCCGGTTCCAGGGAAAGCCCAATCTTCTTTTCCGCAACTACAAAAAGGGAGTGTAAATCGTTCCTGCCCTGATAGAGGAGATGAGCAAAATCGCAGCTCTTGATAGCACAGATTCGCCCTCCTATCATTTTCATGTTTCCGGCTGGAACTCCTTCTAAGCTAAAGGAATAGTGTAAACTGCTCTGGGACCACTCCTTAATGTTATGAATCTCTTCAAAAAGGGGGCGAGCCCGGCCATGATCCTCATGATCCAGTACTACATATTTACCGAATTCATCTATTGAACTGAAGTTTCCCGGGGCTGGAGAGAAAACGAAAAAAAGAGCAGCAACAACCATCATCGCCGCGGTTGCAATGATTCCTCCCTTTATCCCACTTTTCTTTGGTGACGAGCCGAGAGTAAGATCAATTTGAGAGTACATCCGTTCATCCATTTTTTCATACTGAAACATTTTTGCAATGAACAGATCAAGTTCCCCGTCTTTTTGCAGCAAATCTTTACAGTCTGCACACTGAGTCGCATGTTTCATCGCTCTGTCTGCTTCCGAAAGATCGTATGTGTCCCGGTTTTCCAGCCAGGAGGCAAAGTTCGAACAATTCATAGTAGCATTCCTCCAGCAGGTTAAAATTTCAATCCCATTATCTGAATAATATTCCCTTTGCTTTTCCGCACAACTGACCTTTGGAGAAGCTTTTTCTTCAGATATCTCTTTCCTCTTGCAAGGCGAGACATCACTGTTCCGATAGGTATCTTAAGATAGTCAGATATTTCCAGGTATGTCATCTCTTCCATATAATGGAGAATCAGAGGCGACTGAAATTTTTCAGGCAGCGTGGTCAGCACCTGGTGCAGTTTTTTATTTGCGTCCTTCTCAACTATTTGATCGACAAAGCTGGAACTGCGTTCATCTTTTATATAGTCAAGATAACTCGTACCATCATCAAGATACGGACGTCTGACAAGTTGTTTTCTCTCTTTTAGGAAATGGTTCCGAAGAATCGTAAAGAGCCATGCTCTGCAGCTGTTATCGTCGCGCAGTTGCTGAAATTTCGTGTATGCAGAGTACATGGTCTCCTGGACCAGATCTTCCGCATCATATTTGGTCCCACTATATTTCAATGCAACATTGAAGAGAAATTCAAGATGAGGATATGTCAGTTCTTTGAATCTTTTTTTGTCAACACGTCGCAAAATAACCACACCTTCCTCCAGATGGCATATGTGTTACATTCCATATACCATTAGAGATACCAAGGTAATATTTTATTCCACACTATTTGTGCAAAACTGATACGACAGCACCACCACGACGAGGGTCTCCAGCACCTTCGATCCCCGGAATCACTGCATGAACCCCACCAAAGTACATGTCCTGCTGTTTCCAGAGATTAACAGGAATAATATTTGTTAAACTGTTTACAGCAGCCTCCGTAAAACCGGGCTCCAACTGCAGGCAATCCTCATCAAGATACAGCCTCGGAGCGTCAACCGCCTCTTGCAAGGGACGATTAAACTCTATAACTTGTCGTAATACCTGTGTTATTGCAGTACGAATCCGTTTTGACCCACCACTCCCAAGAACCAGCCTCACATGCTCATCCTTTAGTAAAAGCGAAGGAGACATCATGGAATATACTCTCACTCCTGGCTGAGCTGAATGAAAACCATCGGGGTGAAGATCGTCCTCCCCCATCATGTTATTCAGCATAACTCCCGTTCCCGGCGCAAAATAGCCGGCCCCTTCGCCATTTGAGCATGTCATGCTGGCACAATTTCCCTTAGAATCAGAGACGCTTATATGAGTTGTCCCCCGAGAAAAAACCCGCATATCAGTCCTTACCTCTGATACTGCTTTGCTATCTTTTAGAAAAGCAGACAGTGCTGCTGGCGATGTGATTCCGGCTGTTCGCAGCTGTTCAATTTTTCTCATAAGGGAAACACTATTGACCAGATATTCCCCTGATCCCCACTGGTAATCAGGCAGTACTCCACTTCCAGACAAAGAAAGTGCCAATCCTATGAGAGTCCCCCCCATTGACGGCTCAGGGGAAGTGAGTAACACATGGTCCCTGTATGAAACAGAGAGGGGACTTCTTTCTTTCACCTCGAAGGTGGCCAGATCATGGGCTGTAAGCAGTCCACCTCCGTTTTTCATGTCATTGTCAATCTTTGATGCTATCTCGCCATGATAAAAACTCTCATCTCCCTCCGAGCACAATTGATCGAAAAATTCAGCTGCCTCTTTATTGACAAGCTCATCTCCCTCCCTGAGATACTTCCCATCAGGCTGATAGAGCCTTCTTCCATTTTCTCTAAGGGTTATTATAGGGCGAAGTAATTTAAGAAAATGAGCCTGCCTGCTGTTAAGTGCGTGACCAAGTGCGAGCTCCTTCGCAGGTGCTGTCACATCCTTCAGCCCCATACGACCAAGCCGTTTTTGTATGTGTAGAAGTCCCTTCAGGATTCCAGGAACAGCAACAGAGGCGAGACCGACATTAAAGATCTGGGAAGAGCCTGAAAAATCTACGGTTATCGGGAAAAAATCGGGCTTTATATGCCCCGGCTGAACTGTTTTCCCAGGTGTGTTGACAAAAAAATCAAAGAAAATTTTCTCTCCTCGGTCTTCACTATGAGCAACCATCAGGCCGCCGCCACCGAGGCTTGTGAGCATTGGCTCCGTAACAGCTGCGGCAAAACCTGCTGCAACCACAGCATCAAAGGCATTACCGCCCTGTTCAAGAACAGCCCCTGCTGCAGCGCTTACGAGTGGATGCCCAGACGATACGATGGATTTATCATACATTCTCACTGCCAAAATTCTCCCCACAAAGATGCAATTACATTGTTAAAGTTTCCAGATTTACCATAACAGCATCTGCCCCTGTGCCATCGCTCAGAACTCTTTGAACATGTCCCATATACCGATCAGCACGAAGCCTTATTGACATTGGGGGGACAGGCTCTTTCTCAGTCTTCATTCAGTCTCGTTTTCATAACGGAAATAAATACTTAAGGGGAATTCAAGCAATGAGTTATTTCGTTCAAGGTCAAGGTGTAGCTGAAGTACTTTCAAGCTGAACTAACACCCACAAGGGGGGTACAAGTACCTTGAAGATGCTTCTAACATTATGATTTCAAAAATGAATAGCTCTTTTCGGTCATAAAAACCAGGAAATTCAAAAGTAAGAACTAACACCTTCCCATCGGCACCAGTTTCCATGCACCACTACTCAATACGAATTGAACCAACATCTCCTCTTGATTCCTGTGATTTCTCTTTAGCAGGCCCCTCTTCAACAGGCCCCTCTTCAACGGGGTCTGCTTCAAAAACCTCAAATTCATCGAGAACAGGTGGTTCCTCCTCTTTTTCTCCATCGACTTCGTCTCTTGAAAAGATTTCAAGGGAACCCATTTCTTCTTTCTCAGTAACCTCTGCATCTTCTTCCTGCAACATTTTGTTATGGTCAGTTTCTGGGGGGTCTATATTGAGTAGAGACGAAGTATCCCTTGAAAGCGGCTGTTTGAAAACAGCAATAATACCATCCATGGTCTCTAGAATAGAAACAAGTTCCCAACCCGCTCGGCCATATTCGTTGAGCGAAAATTCAACCTCTGGTTCATCTAGAAAAGCACTTCCTAATAGACCTTCTTTTTTCAATTCATAATGTACTGTTTTATAGCTCCAGCGCATTTTTCACCCTATCTTTATTTCTATTCTATAAAGAGCACATCATTAACAATGCCACGCTCCTATCTTGTTTCTACACCCCTCAAAGGGATACTGAAATGAGTGACTGAATATTAGAGTAATCTTCAACTCCGAATATCCGGTGGAATCACCAACGCTCTTATCCCGCTTATCAGGGCCGGTGTTTTATACCCATCGTATAGGGTCTTACACCGCTTAACGGTAAAAATGCCTGCACACTTTTCAGTTCCAGCTTGATGGGTATAAGTACCTTGGTGGTATATGTAACCACAAAATTTCAAAACACATTACTCAATTTCTTGTTTTTTACACCCCTCAAGGGGGTACTGAACTGAGTGACAGGGTTTCTGGAGTAAGGTACTAACAACTCAATTCTATTTTATCAATTTGTCGTTTTCAAAAATCCCCTGAAAAACCCGGCCATCACTTCTCGTAAATGTCCCCTGGCCCTCTCTCTGCCCAAGTTTAAACTCTCCCTCAAAGCGGCTGCCGTCATTCGATATCAACACACCTTCTCCATGGGGGAGGTCATCGAGAAACTGACCTCTGTAAACTGTGCCGTCAGAATAGACAAGCTCACCGAAACCATTGAAACTACCATGGTCAAAATTTCCCCTGTAATGGCTTCCATCGGCAAAATGATATTCACCTGTTCCAAAAAAAAGATCGCCCCTAAACTGTCCTGTATACCTGGTCGAATCGGGATAGGTGAAGATACCGTTCCCATTTTTTTTGGCAGCGACAAAATCACCTTTATATTCTCTTCCATCGTTGTGATGATAAGTACCATAGCCGTCAATCATTCCCTGGTGCATATCTCCAACATAATTATCACCATTTGGAAGTTCAAGCATTCCACTGCCGTGCATCATTCCATCCTGAAACTGTCCTTCATACTCCTTTCCATCCGGAAATATTATATGTGTACTTCCTGTAAAAGGGGCTCCGCCATTGCTGTTATCAGCCACTACACCATTCTGGACAGAGTACGTATCAGGCTGCAACGTTTTTTTTGCAGCTTCCAGCTCCTGGGTTTTCTCCTGATTTGTTTCAGTCGATTTAATAGTCTTTTCTACAATATCCTGCTTTCCGGCTCGAATTTCTTCAACAGGAATTTGCGGTTGACCATTGATAAACTGACCGGTGAAGGTTTTCCCGTCACTGTGAACAATTGTGCCCTGGCCGTGTATCTTGTTGTCAAGAAAATCACCTTTATAGATCGATCCATCTGCAAAAAGGAGCTCCCCAACACCATTTCGTTTGCCTTTTATAAATTCCCCTTCATACACGCTCCCGTCTGGAAATTCATGCCTCCCTTCCCCGTCAGGCAATCCATCTACAAAATCGCCCATGTATCTGGAGCCATCGACATACTCGAGTGTACCCTGGCCATGACTGAGGTTATTTTTGAACTCACCGCTATATTTTCTGCCATCACTGTATTGGATGGTACCTTCTCCATCGTATTTGTCATCAATAAACATACCCTCGTATTTTTCACCATCATGCGCATGAAACACCCCATAACCTCGCCTGATTCCCCCACGCATTTCACCCGAATAGCTACTGCCGTCAAGATATTTTCTGGTCCCGACGCCATTAGGCTTGCCGTTATGAAACATACCTTCATACCAGGAGCCATCAGCGTTACTTAATTTCCCACTGCCATCGATAATACCATTTCGAAAGTCCCCTTTATATTCGCGCCCATCAGGAGAAAAAAGAACCCCCGTCCCATGAAATCGCCCATGGCTGAATTGTCCGATATATTGCGTACCATCACTCTTGACCATTGTCCCTTGGCCATGGATGACATTTTTAAAAAATTCACCGTCATACTTTCTGCCGTCAGGGTGATTCAATTTACCCCGGCCGTGAAACTTACCATCCAGGAATTGCCCTGAATATACCGTTCCATCCGGCAGAAAAAGTGTTCCCTGGCCGTTGATGATGCCGTTTTTGAAATCTCCCTCATACCGCCTGCCATCAACAGCCTCATAGACTCCCTTACCGTTCCGACAGTCGCCCTTCAGACAGTCGCCCTGACTCTCAAATGAAAAGGTAAACATGAAGAATAAAACCAGCGATCCCGTAAACAATAATTTCTTATCCAAGCGCGTGCTCCATTTCATTTTTTTATCCTTAGAGTTCAGATCTGATGCTGCAGCCTTTTACCCGCTATAAATCCCATAAATTTGACAATGAAAAATATTACAATCAAAGAAAAAATAATCCTTCCCCACAATATCCCGGCAAGTTTACCGCCAATAGCAACCATGAGCAGCGTGTCTTCCACCAATCCATGACATAACCCCATCAAAGCCATGGAATTAAACACTTCCTCTCTATTCAATTTCCCCGTACTTGTTTCCCTGATTATCAAGGCACCGCCATAACCCAGCCCCATAATCATGCCAACAACGGTCACAGGTGCAGCATGTCGGCCCATTCCGAGAAAGGGAAGTACAGGCGCCAGCAACCTTTCAATCAACCCAAGAAGACCCACTGTCTTGAGGAAACGCATGATGACGAATATACAAAAAATGATAAGAATTATCAGCCCAAGATTTTGGATCTGTTCGACACCCCACTGCTGAAGATTCTCACTACCAGCTGTACTCTTAAAAAAAACGACTGCCTGATTCTGCCAAAGATCCAATACAAGAAATATTTTGTTTAAAAGGAATGCGTATACAACAGCTCCAACCAGGCGTAGCAATGCTATTGGTATGAGATTTGCCCCCGCTTTTTTGCTAATACTGAGCTCAACAGGCAGCGAATGAGCAATCAACATGGCCGAACAGAGAACGGTTATCTGGGCCACGGTAAGCCCAAGGCCGGGTGCAAGAACCGCAAAAACAGCAACAGCACTATAAGGGCCGGTCAATAGAGCCACGGCCCAGACGAAACCAAGTGAGCCGGGCAATCCAATGAAGCTCATCAGGGGCTCCAAGATAATGCTGAGATATGATATCCCGCCGAGTTCTTTGAGGATCTTCGTTGCGATAATAGCCGGAATCATGATTTTCATCAGTTCCCGGCTTGTCATCCATGTTTCCAGGGCAATGGAAAGAAAACTTTTATTGATCCTTTTCATCGTTTTCATTTCTGCGTCATCCTGTGATATAGCCTCAGTTAATGCAATCCGGGGAGAAGGTAACTTTATCTACCTTGTCTGATCTTTTGAATTGTTTTTTTGCGTATAGAGCTGGCAGACTATACCCGAGTTCGCATACACAACCTGAGCCGGAGAAATCCTGCTTTTAAACCCCATAATTCGACAACCATAGGGTTTTGACCGGTCATAAGTTATGTAATGGTGGATACAATTATTGCAGCGAACCTTTCCATCAGACATTGGAAGCCTTTCTCTGTCTCTCAATCTTTCCTGTCACCCTTTGTTCTCACTTTATAGATACCGCACATGTATCCTGAAGATGTTAATCGGAAAACGAAAAACATCTCAAGGGGTTAGATTCTTGGGATAATCGAAAAAGAGCAGGGTGCCGGACTCCAAAACGTTCTCAAAATTATTTTTCCCGCTATATTCAACCCCAACAACCCCACAGGTAGGTACATTATTAAAATGTTCACCGGTAAGGCTCTCCGCCAAATCAGTAATCATCGAATTATGGCCAACGACAAATAAAACCTGAATATCGCTGATATATTTCTCTATTATAGCTATAACTTCCTGATATTCAGAAAAATACAATCCATTTTCATAAATTATATCTTTCTTACTAAAACCTGTCCCTTTTGCCATATGTTGAGCTGTCTTTTTGGCTCGTTTGGCTGGACTGGAAACAATGCGATGAGGGGTTATGGCGCGCGCAAAAAGCCTCCCGGCCATGAGAGGAGCATTCATTTTTCCCCGCTTATTCAGAGGTCTGTCAAAATCAGCCAGATCAGGATGAGCCCAGCTGGATTTGGCGTGCCGGATAAGATAGAGCTGTTTCATAGTTCCCCGTCCCGAACGTTCCCCCTCGACGGCTGAAAAAGACATGAAAACCACTTTCCCAAGTACTCCATTAAGAGGGATATTCGGAATAATGAAAATGTAAAATTACGACCTGTAATCTGCATTGATTTTCACATAATCAATCGAAAAATCACACGTATAGACCTCTTCGCATCCGGCACCATCTTTGAGGTCAACTGAGACACTGAACTGTTTTTCTTTTAAAACCTCGGTGGCTTCGTCCTCAGCCTGTCTTCCTAAAAACAGTCCATTTTTGACGATGAGAACATTGCCAAAGGCTATGTCCACACGATCCTCGTAAATTCGAACTCCGGACCGTCCTATTGCCGCCATAATCCTTCCCCAGTTAGCATCTTCACCAAAAAAGGCTGTTTTAACGAGGTTGGATGTCGCAATCGTTCTTGCAACTCTCTCTGCCTCATGATTCTCTTTTGCTCCGCATACCCTTATGGTGATAATTTTAGTTGCACCTTCACCATCGGCGACAATCTGTAAGGCAAGATCTTTCAATATATTTTCCAGTGCATCCTGAAAGAGCAATTGGTTTTCCGGGGATTCGCCATCAATCCATGGATTATCAGCCCTGCCGCTGGCCATTGCAAGGACCGTATCATTTGTACTTGTATCACCATCAACTGTTATTCTATTAAAGGTTCGCTTTACGCCGAAAAGAAGTGATTTATGGAGCTCAGGAAAACTTATCTGAGCGTCTGTCACGACAAAAGCCAGCATGGTTGCCATATTTGGCATGATCATACCGGAACCTTTTGCCATACCCGCCAGTTTCACCTCTTTGTCGCCGATCAAAACACTGGTATATGCGGTTTTGGGCACCAGGTCAGTGGTCATTATGGCCTCTGCGACTTTTCCAAAGTTTTCTGGTGACAGTCCGTTTACGAGCTCATCAATGTGCTGTTCAAAGGCGGAAAGATTCAGCTGCTCGCCGATCACACCGGTTGATGAGAGCTGAACCATATCATCTGGGATGCCAAGCGCCCCGGAGACCAGGCTACTCGTGACCAACCCGTTTTTTCTCCCCTCCTTGCCGGTACAGGCATTTGCGCAACCGCTGTTCACCAGAACAGCCTGCGCTCTCCCTTCCTTTAACCTCTCTATATCAATCAGTACCGGCGCTGCCTTCACCTGATTAGTGGTAAAAACACCAGCTGTAACACATGGTTCCTCACTGTATATAAGCCCCAGATCAAGCTTATCCTTATATTTGATAGATGCTGCAACTGCAGAATATGAAAAACCGTCAACTTTCATTATGGCTCCGTTAAAAAAATAAATGCCCGGATAATTCGACAGAGAATCAGGATTCAATATTCCTGCTGCTATGTCGCTGGTTCTTTCTCAAAGGCGTTCAACCATTGGTTATCGGAATTACATTTACCATTTATCCGACTGATTACGCTACCTTTAAATAGAAATTTTATCGTTTGAAATAGTTGCCAATATGGTACTGTAGAGACAATTTATGTCCGCCTGAGCTAACCGTTCGAAATAAAGAATATAACCGGAGACATTCCAGTCTTTACAAACAGGATAATTTATCACAATCATGGCAATTACTGACCTGCATTGGAGTTATTCACTGTTCTCCATAATCATACTTCTTGCCGATTTTTTTATCCGCATCGGTCTCTCTTTACGGGTAATAATGCGCAAACGCTCCTACGGTGTTTCCCTTGCGTGGCTGGTTGTCGTCCTGCTTATCCCTTTTATAGGCGGTTTCCTCTACCTGCTCATTGGTGAAAACCGTATTCCCGAAAGACGCATCGAAAGGGCACGGATATCCTACAGTCATTACCAGCATTGGCTGAAAACTCTGAAACAAAGAGCTCCTGTCTCCTGGAGTGGCCTCAACCCGGAATGCAAGCCACTGCACCATCAGGCTGAAACTCTGGTCGGAATTCCTGCAATGGCCGGTAATAAGCTGGAACTCATAGATTGTCCGGAAGATATCCTTACCTCCATTCTCGAGGATATCGAAAAGTCGCAATCAACCTGCCATCTTCAGTTTTATATATGGGAAGAAGGCGGTCGCGTTGACAAAATCATTGACGCCCTGGTCAGCGCCGCTTCCCGAGGAGTTACCTGTCGAATTCTACTCGATTCTATCGGCAGCAGGCACTTTCTTAAGAGCAAAACCGTGGCTACTATGAAAAGTGGCGGGGTGAAAGTACAGGAATCCCTGCCCTCCGGTATATTCAGACTCTTTTTTTCCAGAATAGATATCCGCAACCATCGGAAAATCGTTGTCATTGATGGTAAAATTGCATACACCGGAAGTCAGAACATGGTTGATCCTGATGTATTTAAACAGGAAGCCGGTGTCGGAAACTGGATCGATGTAATGGTCAGAGTTGAAGGCCCTGTTGTAGAAAGTCTTGCAGGAACCTTCATCAGTGATTGGTTTTTGGAAACGGATGTTGGACAATTTCGCTCCGAATCATTGATAAAAGATATTCAGGCGGTCAGGCGCGTAGGGGATATTCAGCCACGCCCTGTAGCCGGCAGTTCCGCTGTCCAGCTCGTTCCTTCCGGACCTGGTTTTGCTCCTGAGGCAATCCACAGCCTCCTCCTCACCACAATTTATGCAGCAAGACATGAATTGATCATGACTACCCCCTACTTCATTCCCGATGAACCGTTGCTTGCGGCGCTCAAGGCTGCAGCACAAAGAGGAGTAAACGTAAAAATAATTGTTCCAAATAAAAATGATTCCATTCTGGTCAAATACGCCAGTCGTGCCCGTTACGAAGATCTGGTCGAAGCTGGTGTAAAATTTTTCCTCTTCGAAGGCGGTCTTCTCCATTCAAAGACAATCAGCGTTGACCGCACTTTCTCTCTCTTTGGTTCCGTTAATCTAGATATGAGAAGTTTCTGGCTAAATTTTGAAGCGACTCTTTTTGTCTACTGTGAAGCATTCACCATCAACCTTCTGGGAATTCAGCTTAATTACCTTAAACAATCTAAAGAGCTGGATATTACGACTTTTTCTCAAAGGAATGTTATTGAAAAGTTTAAAGAAAATCTTTCTCTCCTTGTTTCGCCGCTTCTATAGTACCCCCAAAGGGTGACTGTAACGATCAGAGTGGAAACCACTGAGAATTATCCTTCTGAGATCTCTTCTCAGTTCTGTTCGACAGAGAAAAACTGAATTGATCTTTGCAATATCCTCATTTTTGTTGTTATTATGATTGTGAATCATAAGTGGTCAAGGCTGACAGACCGTGCCTGTTTTCAACAGCAGACCGTATTTTTCTACTCAAAATCTTAGGCTTTTACATGAAAACAAAAAACAAAGCTTCCACTGCAACAGCTGAGTTCTCTCCCGAGAAAGGTACCACTGCAATAATAAGGGATGCCGTAGAAGAATTTGGAAAAACAAAAAAACTTCAATCGCCTGGTGCCAAGAGCCGTATAACCTCAAAACTTCTCCAGGAGAAACATAAGGAAGAGATTGTTGAATCCGCCCTGCTGAAATATTACTACTCAGAAGAATTAAAGCCTTATCAGGCTGAACTGATTAAAATGCAGGAGCATCTTGAAAGAACGGGAAAAAAACTGATTATTCTGTTTGATGGTAGAGATGCTTCAGGCAAGGGCGGTACTATCAGACGGGTAACCCGGTATATGAACGAGAAACGATACCGTGTTACAGCCCTGGGCAAACCAAACGAGTACCAGAAAACAGAATTACACATTAAGCGGTATATAGAGCAATTCCCCCATGCCGGTGAAATTGTGCTTTTTGACAGGAGTTGGTACAACAGGGCAATGGTTGAACCTGTAATGAAGTTCTGTACCCAGACTCAGTACAAACGATTTTTAAAAAAAGTTACCTCTTACGAGCAAAATTTCATATTTGATGGTGGAAAGACAATTCTTCTAAAGCTCTACTTCTCGGTATCAAAAGAAGAGCAGTCCCGCCGCTTTGAAAGGCGTCGAAACGACCCATTACGCCAATGGAAACTCAGTGAAGTTGATCTGCAGGCCCAGAGTCTTTGGGACGAATTTACAGAAAAAAAGCGTGTTCTCCTTCAGAAGACACATAAAAAAGACTCACCATGGTACGTGATCCGTTCTGACAATAAACACCTGGCCAGACGTGAAACTATGAAACTGATACTCAACTCTGTCAAATACAGAGGAAGAGCCAGATCTCTTGACTTTAACCTTAATCCTAAAATTGTAATACCCGGGGATGTTGAGTACAAACTTATGACCAAAGAGAAAAAGAAGTTCGGAGCAGCACTCAGATAATCCTACCCCTTAAGGAAGAGGAATCATTTATGGGAAAAAAGACCGAAAATAAAAGTGCTAAACAAGAAAAATCACCTGCCAAAATACAGCTTTTAGAAGAGACTGCGTATAAAAACATACACACCAAAAAAGGTGATGACAAAACCGCTATCTGGATTAAGAACAAACACCTCGCCTATGAGATCGAGTTAAAAAAGCTGCAGATTGAACTTATGAAACTCCAAAGTTCCTTGAAGATCAACGGAGAGCGGGTCCTGGCAATTTTTGAGGGACGTGATGCAGCGGGCAAAGGCGGCACGATCAAACGGATTATTGCCCATCTCAATCCGCGGCAGACCAGGGTTGTTGCCCTGACAAAACCAAATGAGACTGAGAGTTTTCAGTGGTATTTCCAACGATATGTCACTCACCTGCCCTCAGCTGGTGAGATTGTAATTTTTGACCGCAGTTGGTACAACAGGGCGATGGTTGAACCGGTTATGGGGTTTTGCACAGATGAGCAAAACAAACGATTTCTAAAAGATGTCCCTATGCTTGAGGAAATGCTGGTCAAAGACGGCATCAAACTCTTCAAATTTTATTTCTCTGTTTCCAAAGAAGTACAAAACGAAAGATTTGAATCAAGAAAACAAGACCCCCTCAAACAGTACAAGCTTTCTCCCGTGGATAACCTGGCGCAGGAATACTGGGACGATTACTCTATCCGAAAATTCCAGATGCTCTCCGAAACAAATCGCACAATGGCACCCTGGACAATCATACGCTCGGATAATAAAAAAATGGCTCGACTCAACTGCATGAAATTCATCCTCAGCCGGATGGACTATGAAGGCAAAATCTCGGCCAAAGAACTCGCCCAGGATCCGGAGATACTCATATCCGGTATTGATGAGCTCAAGCACATGGAAGACAACCTTATGCGACCAGATAAACTACACGGATAATTCACCTGCTACAACCACAAAGAGAAAGGGCGAGTGAAGACTTCACTCGCCCTTTCTATCTCTAACCTTTGTTCAAGAAGACTACTGTTCTCTGCCACAGCACTTCTTGTGTTTTTTGCCGGACCCGCAAGGACAGGGAGCGTTTCTCCCTATCTTTTCACCTTCTCGTTTAACCGGCTGCAACGGTTTTTCTCCTTCTCCGGCCGCCCCCTTATTCATCTGCAGTCGCTCCTGCTCCTTACGCCGTTTCCTCTCTTCCTCGAGGCGGTTGACCTCTTCTTCATTTACAACCCGGACCCGAATCAGGCTTGAAATAGTCTGGGACTTCACTGTTTCAATAACATTCTGGAAGAGATCAAACCCCTCTCGTTTATATTCGTTGAGAGGATTTTTCTGCCCGTACCCGCGAAGTCCTATTCCCTCCTTCAAATGATCCATGGAAAGCAGATGATCCTTCCAGTGGTTGTCTACCACCTGCAGAAGAATAATTTTTTCGAGTTGACGCTGGGTTTCAATTCCATTCGTTTCATCCTGAAGGGCGTAGGCTTTTTTGACAAAAACCAGTGTCTTTTCGTTTAAGCTGCTGAGAGTGAGCCCCTTGAGCTCCTCCTCCGACCACTCCGGTACATTGTGAAACAGCTCGCCCATCCGGGCCTTAAATCCTTCCCAATCCCACTCCTGGGATTCAATACGGTCCTGGTAGAATTCTGCAGCCACACCTTCCACCAGATCTTCCATCATATCCTGAACAACTCCTGAGATATTATCCCCTTCAAGAACTTCACGGCGCTGTTGATAGATAACCTCACGCTGCTTATTCATGACATCATCATACTCCAGAAGATGCTTACGGATGTCAAAGTTATGGCCTTCAACCTTCTTCTGAGCATTCTCAATAGCTCTGGAGATCATGTTATGTTCGATGGGTTCATCTTCCTCCATCCCGAGTTTATCCATGATTCCGCCGATTTTTCCTGAACCGAAAATCCGGAGGAGGTCATCTTCAAGAGAGAGAAAGAATCTCGAAGAACCGGGATCACCCTGTCGTCCGGATCGTCCACGAAGCTGGTTGTCTATCCTGCGGGACTCATGCCGGGATGTACCAAGAATATGGAGCCCTCCAGCCTGCACGACTCCTTCTCCCAACTTAATATCAGTACCTCGCCCTGCCATGTTAGTGGCAATGGTCACTTTTCCGAGCTGCCCCGCTGTAGCAATGATTTCCGCTTCATGATCATGTTGTTTCGCGTTCAAGACATTGTGCTCAATCTTGTCTTTTTTCAGCATCCTTGATATTTTTTCAGACATATCGATAGAAACAGTTCCGACAAGAACTGGTCGGCCTGCCTTATGCATGCTCTTAATTTCCTCGATTACAGCACGATCTTTTGCCACTTCATTTTTATAGATTACATCTGCGTAATCGTCACGAACCATCGGCTGGTTGGTCGGCATAACTACTACGTCAAGATCATATATTTTTTTAAACTCCGGAGCCTCTGTATCAGCAGTTCCAGTCATCCCTGCCAATTTCTCATACATGCGGAAGTAATTTTGAAAGGTAATAGAGGCGAGAGTTTGATTTTCCTGCTCAATAGTTACCCGTTCCTTTGCTTCAAGAGCCTGATGCAAACCATCACTGTACCTTCTCCCCTCCATCGTTCGTCCGGTAAATTCATCTACAATAACAACCTGGCCATTACTGACGATGTAATCGACATCTTTTTTGAACAGGACGTGGGCTTTAAGCGCCTGATTTAAATGATGGAGTTTCTCTATACTTGCCGGGTCATAAAGATTATCAACCTCCAGAAGTTCCTCACCCTGAGCAACTCCTTCGTCAGTTAATGAAACCTGTCTTGATTTTTCATCAACCTGATAATGATCATCTTTTTTAAATTTAGGGATAATACGGTTGACGTTTTTATACATTTCAGTCGATATTTCAGCAGGTCCGGAGATAATGAGCGGTGTTCTAGCCTCATCAATGAGAATTGAATCGACCTCATCAACGATTGCATAATTAAAGCCGCGCTGGCAAAAATCACTCAGTTCAAACTTCATATTGTCCCGCAGGTAATCAAAGCCGAACTCATTATTTGTGCCATAGGTGATGTCAGCTGCATATGCATTCCGACGGTCATCGTCCCGAAGACCATGAACTATTTTCCCGCAACTCATACCAAGAAAATTGTATACCTCTCCCATCCATTCAGCATCACGGGCAGCCAGATAATCATTAACGGTGACCAGATGAACCCCTTTTCCAGTCAACCCATTGAGATATACCGGCAGTGTCGAAGTCAGCGTTTTTCCCTCGCCGGTTTTCATCTCTGCAATCTTTCCCTGATGCAGAATAACTCCACCAACCAGCTGAACATCATAATGGCGTTCTCCCAAAACTCTCTTGCCCGCCTCACGTATAACGGCAAAAGCCTCAGGCAGCAGATCTTCAACAGGTTCCCCCTTGGCCAACCGCTCTTTAAACGAAACAGTCTTAGCCGCCAGCTGACCGTCATCCAGAGATTGGATCTGGCTTTCCAGATCATTTATCTGACTGACTATCGGTCTGATCTGTTTGAGAATCCTGTCGTTGCTGCTACCAAATACTTTAGTAAGTAATTTTCCTATCATTGTGTTCAGCCATTATTAAATTATATTATAGTCTACTGAAATATTTAACTATTCTCTAACAAACTCAGAGACTGCTACCCCTGCTTTCCTGTCACCTGGAACCGGCATATAGTAAAACCACTGTATATCCCTGAGAAGTTTTTACTTTTTAATTGCTCTTTTTTCAGCCTTAATCACCAGTGGGTCGCTGAGTTGTTCCACACTTTTATCAACCGTCGCTATTTTTTTACCATACGAAGGCAGGAGCAACGACTGGCCTGCCCAGACACCAATAAGAAACATCCACAAAAAAAGACAGAACGAGACAACCCCAATGCCAACAACAGCACTCCTGGTTAATTCAAATTTCAATTTTTTTACTTGCTTCCGGCCTTTAGTTGCCATCTCAAGTGATTACCTACATTTTTTCCGGGGCGGTAAGACCTATCATGTCAAGCCCATTTTTCACAACTACACGAAGCGCATCAATCAGACAGAGGCGAGCTTGACTTAAAGGCACATTATCAGTTAATACCTTGTGTTTGTTATAATAACTATGAAACTGGCTGGCCAGCTCAATGAGGTAAAAAATCGCTTTGTGGGGAGCCAGATCAAGCGCTGCATTTTCAATCATTGCTGGAAATGTTGACATGGTTTTCAGCAGATTGAGTTCTTCCGGTTCCCGCAAAAGAGCACTGTCAATATGTTCAAATGGTTCTTTTTTAATTCCCTTTTCAATTGCCTGCCGAAGAATTGAACAGAGGCGCGCATGACCATACTGGACATAGTAAACTGGATTTTCCTGGCTCTGCCTGGTGGCGAGATCAAGATCGAATTCCATCTGGCTGTCTGCTTTACGCATCATGAAAAAGAAACGAACAGCATCAACGCCAACCACATCCAGCAGTTCGTCCACCGTAACAAAGTTAGCTTTCCGGGTAGACATTTTCACCTGTTTGCCTTCCCGGGTAAGCGTCACAAACTGATGAAGAATCACGGTAACTTTTGCAGGATCATACCCAAGAGCCTCGACACCAGCCATAACGTCAGGAACCGTTGCGATATGATCAGAACCAAAAATATCTATCAGCCAGTCAAAGTTCCGTCTAAATTTTTCCCGATGATAGGCAATATCAGGTAAACGATAGGTCGGCTCTCCGCTGCTTTTAATGATTACCCTATCCTGTTCATGACCGAATTCAGTGGTTTTAAACCACACGGCATTCTCTTTCTCATAAACGTAACCCTTTTCTCTCAGTTTGCTGACGACGTCATCTATATGGCCATCCTCATAGAGAGAACGCTCATTGTAGTAATTGTCAAAGACAATACCCATGCGCTTTAGAGTCGACGAGATATCCTGAAAAATATGCTTTTCCGCCTGTTCTTTAAAAGGGGTTACCTCAGCGTGGCTCTTTAGAGAATCTCCTTTCTCATCAATGAGTGACTGACAGATATCGACAATATATTGTCCCTGATACCCGTCTTCAGGGAACTCACTTTTTTCACCGAGTAATTCGAGATATCTTGCCCGGGTAGATTCACCAAGAACCCGCATTTGCCTGCCGGCGTTGTTATAATAATATTCCCGAAAGACGTCATGACCTGTTGTCTCAAGTAATCGGGCAATAGCATCACCAAGAATCGCCTGACGGCCATGGCCAATAGAAAGCGGTCCTGTTGGATTTGCGCTTACAAACTCGACCATAACTTTTCTGTCATTTCCGATTTTACTTCTGCCGAAACGCGAACCTTCCGCCATTACTGTTGGTATCAGACGTCGCCATCTCTCGCTGTTAATAAAAAAATTAACAAACCCGGGGCCTGCGATTTCCACACGTTCAAATAATTCGGTGTTCAGGGACAGTTTTTCTACAATTTTTGCAGCAATCGCCCTCGGATTCTGCTTTTCTATGCCTGCCAATACCAGACTGATGTTAGAAGAAAAATCCCCCTGTCCTTCATGTTTGGGCAATTCAACTGTGTATTTTCCTCTCCCCGCATCGGACCAGCTTCCCTCAGATACACCCTGTACAAAGCATTCATCCAGAACTGATTTCACCTGTAAACGAATCATTCCTCTTTACTCTCTATGCACTCTTTTATTATTTCTTAATCCCAATAACCGGGAATAGTTCGAAACTTCGGTCAGCACCCCTCGTACCCTCTCATCAGGCAGGTTATCTTCCCGCCGGGTAATAACTGTATCACAGATAACCTGCCATATCACAATAAGTGATGGGAAAGTTAAGCACTGCCCTTGAATTGGCAATAAGCCAGATACCGGTAAAAAGGTATTATTTGTTTCTTATCCACACCATCCAGGCAAGTCTGCTGGAAAACAACAATGCCCAGCCTATCGTAAAATATACAAAACAAAGTAAACTAAGAGACAGAGAAGAATTACGCAAAACTAATCCAATGCCCATCATGCTCACTACCAGCAACCAGGTTTTAAAAGAATAGACTGCACCTAAACAGGTCCCATCCTTAAACTCCAATATACGCACAATGCTTTTGCGAGCAGATCTGTCAAGTATAAAAATTGATTTTAAAGTGCCTAAGATAAGGGCTGCTATGGTTATAATAATCTGATGTTCTGGCACCTGAACAATACGATAGGATGCTTTTGTCAGCAAAAGAATGCCAATGACACTCCACATCACCGCTGTAAGAAGGAGGTGCGTTCTTCTCTTGCCTCCGGGCTTAAATCGCGACAGATCGTTCCTCATCCCTGTGATTGACCGTCCAGTGAAAACTCATCTTTTTTAGTACCATGACGCCCCCTTCCTTGTTGTCTAAAAGAGAGCTTCGAAAAAAAATGCCTCGTCCATCGAAGGAAGATGACTGCTTACTATACAAACAAAACAAGCCCACCTCCTGGATAGGAGATGGGCTTGTTCATCATCAAACCGAATGCAGCAGTGATTACATCTCAGTTACAGTGATGGCATCCTCTGGGCAAACTTCGACACAGGTTTCACAACCAAGACACTCATCTGGCTCAACAACCTCGGCCTTACCATCTTCCATCTCAAAAACCTGCGCAGGGCATGCTGCTACACATTCTTCATCACCACTACATTTATCTTTATCTACAACTACCTCAAACATAATTTCCCCCTATAAAGTAATCTTCCAAATAAGTATTTATCATACTTATTTGCTAAAATGAACATCCCGTACAGCTCAATCATTTTGTGTAATATTCCATTAATTCACGGTCAGTTTTTTGTCAAGAAAAAACGGATTACCCGGAAAGAACAAATGAACGGCCCTGTGTTTTGATGGATGTTCTATCCAGTCAACCACTTTTGATCCTGGCAAATGAGGTGGTCGAAACTGCAGGCCATAGCCGAACTTAAGCAGGATTGAGAGAAACAGCACAGCTTTGACCATAGCCACCGGTCAGGTTGTGAAAGTACTCGACAAGATCAGTTCAGGAATGAGAGCAGATGGTGTGGTCAGTGGCTGGCCGGACAAATCTAAATCTTGTGTCAACACAAACTGCTTTTAGTCTTCCATTAATGTAAGATTAATCTTATTTTTTGTAATCTTAACCTGAAAAATGTCACCCGGTTTAAACCCTCCCGAGTCAAGAATTTTCGAAGATAATGCAAGAGTATTTCTCTTTCCAATACTGGCTTTTACTACTTTTTTTCCATGAGTTTTTCTACTCTCTTTCACTCTATAATATTTCTTATCAGCATCCATCAATTTTAACTTGAGGCTATTAAAAGTAGGGTAGTTCTTTATTGACATCTCAGTCATAATTTCCGTTTTTGTTTTCCCACTCACTATATGCTTTCTGAATGTATCTAAATCGTATTTAGTTCTTGGTGCCATAAAGTCCCCCCTTAATTATTGAATGAAAAATATACCTCGAAAAAAAGAGGCTCTAAAATTAACACGAACACAACCATATATCAAACTTATTAAAGTTACCAGACTAATTCCCTTCAATTTTAAATAAAAAAATCAGGATCTGGATTCTTGAGCCTCAGGCCAGTATTTCTCATAAACATTTCATACCTCAATTGCTATGATGCTGCTTTCACAAATAAAGAATAACTTGAAATATAATTGACCGGAAATATATCTACATTTTTGTGATAATTTGAACAGAAAATCATGATTAAATTTTTTTTAATAACCTAAAATATAGAGACTAACTTCGACGAGCGAGATTGTAAAAAGATGTCAAACCGCCAAGGAATTGTAATCTACCACAATGAAAACAAGGCTATACTGGTAAGACTAATCTTGGGTGCTGGTTAGCGAAGACTAAGAGCCCACAATTCAGTGATTTTTTTTGTTTAATACAGTATCATTAATTATCATTGATAGGCATACCATTCTACAGTATCACAAACTCAAGCGCCCGATACTAAATTCGAAAAGGAAGCCAAACATGAAGCTGATTGTACGTGCCACGCTGCTCACCATCCTGATAGCCCTTTCATTGTCCCCTGCATGGGCCGATGAGTACTCAAATACAAAAGAGATGTTCAAGAATGCCGGCATTTCCGATATGTTTAACAGCGCGTTTGGTTACGCACTGTTTCCAACCATAGGCAAAGCAGGGTTTGTAATCGGCGGGGCCTATGGTAAAGGCCAGGTCTATGTGCAAGGCAAGTACCACGGCGACACAACGATGACCCAGGCAACGATCGGTTTCCAACTTGGTGGCTCCGGGTTCAGTCAAGTTGTCTTTTTCGAAGACAAACGTGCATTTGCTGAGTTTATCGAGGGTACCTTTGAATTTGGCGCTGATGTCCAGGCTGTTGTGTTGACAGCTGCGGTCGGCGCCTCCGCCAATACCGGGGGCAGTTCTGCCACAGCAAGTGGCGGCAAAAACAACGCCAGTATTGGCAGAAATGGCTACAACAAAGGCATGGCGACTTTCACTATCACTAAGGGTGGTTTGATGTATGAAGCCAGTGTTGGGGGGCAAAAATTCAGTTACACTAAACGTTAAAAGCTCACTCTAGGATGTGAATCCCAAACGTATCTCTGAAGGGGGGAACATACTCTCTGACCTTTTAAACCATGTATCGTGCGCTGTTATTTATTACAGGGACATTTCGAACAATGTTTGCCTTTCTTTTTCGTAAATTTACCGCAACATTTCTTTTTCAATTTCTCTTTATCTTTCTTCTTCATTTTCTTTCCCATGGCCTTTCTGTAAATATCGCTAAAACCTTTTCAGGTTTATCTAAAATTTAACTTTATCCTGTATTGCATTCCACACATCTTCATATGCTTTTGCCGCAGGACGTGACCCGGCATACGTTAAAACCGGTGCTCGATGTACACCCATTTTTTCAATATCAGTTGAAAAAGGGATCGACTTATCGAGAAAGTTTCTATATTTCTTCTGCAACTTTATCATTGTTCCAATGTGCAGTTTTTTGCTCTTCTGCACCATAGAGAAAAACGGCAATATTTTTTTCTTCTGATATTTTTTGTCTCCAAAGAACTCATAAAGCTGCTCCAATGTACGTTCTGACAAGGTGGTCGGGATCACCGGTACAACAATCTTGTCTGCAACTTTGAAAACATTTTCTGAGAGCAGGGAGATATTTGGGGGGCAATCCAGAATTATCACATCGTACTCGGTTCCTAAAGCTTTCAATGCCTTTTTCAGGCGTGAGCGGCTGTTTTTCATCCTTGAGAGGAAGATATCAAAATCACGATAGCTCATATTGGCAGGCAAAAGGTCAAGATTTGCGAAATCGCTTTCTCGTATGGCTCCTGTAAAACAGTCGACATCTCTGAAAAAAGCCTGTTTTTTTAACTTCCGGGAAGGCTTTACCCTGAAATAAAAGCCCGACGCACCCTGTGGGTCCAGATCACACAGCAATGTTGTCCTACCGCTCATGGCACTTGCATATGCCAGATTTACAGAGGTGGCCGTTTTCCCCACCCCTCCTTTATTGCTGTAACAGGCAACAATTTTCATTTCAACAATCCTCAACTTGAAAGAGTTCGGCAAATGAAGCTCTGGTCTTCTCACTGTCAAAACGAGAAAAATTCTCCATTACAAGATTACGTTCACGACACTGCAGCTGATAGAGCATAGCGGTAAGAGCACCCGTAGATTCGGCGACCTTCATTCCTTTCGTCCCAGACAGAGCGTGTTCCGACATAAACATTCCAAGAGATATCTGCTGCAGAGAATAATCATTAAACTTGCCTAAATTCTCCTGCAGCACCTTTAAAGATTTTATAAGGGATTTTATCTTTTTCTTTGAAAAAAGTGGCAAAGCAAATTCCATCAGATAACGCAATTTTTTACAATGAATCCTCAGTTCGTGTACGACCTCGTCAGCAGTTGTCCCATCAATGTCACGAGCAATTTTGCACACTTTTCTGTATCGCCTGGAAATCAGCCGGGAAAGATAAGAGTTAGAGCCTTTCAAGGCATCGGGACCAGTCTTCATACTGTCTGCATTCCCAAATAGTTCAACCCATCCCTTAAGAGATTGACGATAGGATTTTCTCTTTATCATTTTGCACACTTTTTTGTGCTCTTCCTCTCTTGTTGCCGCAATGATGTCAAACATGATTTTCAGGCCCTCATAACTGCTCTCAGGAATGAGCCGGAAATAATAATCCCGATCAAGCAAATAAACGTCAAGGTCGCGAAGACGATTCGTCTGTTTCATGAGATCAGCAAACTCCTGCTTCAGCTGTTCTGTCTGCTCAGAACCATAAACCCTCTTAAAGAGGCTAAGAACAGACCTGACTTTCCGAAAACTGACGCGAAAGTCATGCAGAAATTCTGTGTCGTAATCCTCAACCATGCCTGTTTCATTCTGCCTTGCAACATCGATATAAGTCCTGATTATTGTTGTAATACTGATTTTTATAGGATCTTCCGGAATAAGCGCTATGTCGGGTTTAGCAGAATAGTTTTTCGATTTGATTCCCAGGCGTTTGTAAATATCTGTGGCCTTGGAACAGGAGACAGCGCCCAAATCTAAAAGCAGATTTTTCAAATCGCCATGAGCTGGCTCATATCCACGAAGAGACTGGGTAACTCCCAACTGCATTGACTTCTTTTTGCGATAAAAAGAAAACAAATACAGCCGTACCCGTGTTTTCTCCTCATCATCTAGAACCAGCATTCTATCCCGCTGTATTTTTATGCTCGCGCCTGGTATGAATGCCCTAAGCTTCGATACCTTTTCCAGTGACCTGGCAACAGGACCTTTTTTCAGCTCAGTTACGAAGGACCAATCAGAGGCAGTCTGTTCAACAATTTCCCCGCTTAAAAAATTTATCAGAAGCAGAGAGTGCTCTGTCTGCAGAAGAAACCGCCCTGATACCCTTATCTCATTTTCAAAAGTATCCAGGATACAGCCATCGATCACGTCCCCCCTTGTAACATCAAAATCATAGGAAGAAGCGGCTTCCAGACTTTGGCATATTTTTTTTTTGATCTTCTCCAGAAGAAAGGGTAAAAACAAAAGATTCCATAATGACTCAACTATTTCTCATTTTATAGGATGTATACTATTCCTTAATCATCGATTCAACTGTTGCCATATGCAAGTTTCCAGAAAGAGCCCCTGATAAGACATCAAAACAATGCAGAGGTATGTCTAACACCCCACAAGGGGATATAAGTACCATGGTGGTATATGTAACCACATATTTTCAAAATACATTCCTCAGTTTCTTGTTTTTTATTGCGGTGTTTTTGAAGTAAGGTACTAAAATCAACCCTTCCAATCAATATAGTATCGGAATCTTTTTTTATCACTTTTTCCCTGCATTTTTTGTAGCTTTGATTAAAGTGACCGAAGAATTCATCAAACCCTATAAACCTCCTATGCCAGGAACAGAATCTTGAGCAGACAATCCGGTTCCTTTGTTTATCGATCCCGTTACCCCTGCTCTGCAGAAGATCTCTATTTATACCACAGCAGACCCGGAGCACTGGAACGTCTCCTGCCTCCCTGGGAGAAAACCACTGTTATTTCCAAGCAGGGCAATATCAGCCCAGGTAGTCGAGTAAAACTGAAAATGTACACTGGCCCCTTTCCTTTTTACTTTCACGCTCACCATGTCGAAGACAATCCAGGTAAAATGTTTCGGGATGTCCAGGAAAAGGGCCCTTTCTCCAGCTGGTCTCACACCCATTTTTTTCACAATACCGAAAAAGGATCTCTGCTCGAAGACAAAATCGAATACGCCCTCCCCAGCCACCGGTTTCTCCCTTCTCCCATAATCAATCATGTAGAGAGAAAACTTACCAGAATCTTCCGGCAGCGGCAACGAACACTCACTGCGGATATAGCACTTCACCAGAGATGCAGCCGTACACCTTTGAGAATACTTATTACCGGAGCAAGCGGTGTTCTGGGCAAAGCTCTCGTCCCTCTTCTCACTACAGGGGGGCATGCTGTCTGGACTCTGGTTCGCAGGAACCCCAATCCGGATAATAACGAAATTTTCTGGGATCCGGCCACTGGCATTTTAAATAAAACCGACCTGCCGGAACTCGACGGAGTAATTCACCTGGCAGGTGAATATATCGGCCTTAACAGATGGACCGCAGCAAGTAAACAACGGGTACTTGAAAGCAGGACAAAGGGTACTGAACTCCTCACAAGAACTCTCGCCTCAATGAAAACCCCGCCGAAGGTACTGCTCAGCGGTTCAGCCGTAGGGTATTATGGTAACTGTCATGATCGGCTGATTGATGAAATATCTCCCTCGGGAAATGATTTTATTTCCACTGTCTGCGAGCAGTGGGAACGTGCAGCCAGGCCGGCCAGTGAAGCAGGGATCAGAACTGTCTTTTTACGAATGGGTGTCAGCATGACTCCCGGAGGCGGTGCACTCCGTAAGATTCTTTCAAGCTCCCCACTGGGGTTTATGCGTTACTTCGGATCCGGTAGTCAGTATATCAGCTGGATCAGTAACGATGACCTCATATCTGCGATGCTCCATGCGCTAACCACTTCAAAACTGCGAGGACCGGTTAACATAGCGGCTCCCGAACCGGTCACCAACGGACAGTTAATGAGAACCCTGGCAAAAATCACTGGACGGCCGCTCCTTTTTCCCTTGCCGGGTCGGCCTTTTCAAAAGATATATGGACAGATGGCCAAAGAAATAATACTTTCGGGCTGCCGTGTCTCAAACAAAAAACTTGTTGATTCAGGATTCAAATTTCGGCATCCAAATCTTGAAAATTGTCTACGAAACCTGCTTGGAGTAGTGGGTCAGGAAGGGGAATAAAGTATGAGCCGGAAGCTGAAAATAACTCTCTGGATTCTGATGACCACAGCCCTGACATGTGGTTTTTTTCATCACCTTATAGACCCGAGGGTGATGAATTTTGAACGGCTGCATGTTTTTCTCTTCAACCTCTGCAGCGGTGGTACCATACTTCTTTATTTTACCGAAGATAAACCATCTCTCAGCCCTAAAGCCACGGTTTTTCTGCTGCTTTCCATGGGTTTTGCCTTCTGTGCCTTTATGGAGTGGTACGCGCTCACTCTGATTATTCCCCTGGCACTGGCCGTAATAACTGAGACAGTTCGCGTACAGCACTTCGGCAGTTGTCTTCCCAGGAGCCTCTTTTCATCAAAAGAGAGTACATCGAGAAAATTCCATCAGGCTGCCCTTCTCTGTCTCTCACTCGGCTTGCTGATATCAGTTCCTGCTACCCTCAACTCCGTTTATGGTCAATGGGTGACCCTGGATAAACTTAAGCTGGACACTTTCTTTCTCGGATTTTCCTTCCCTATTTCACTTATCAGCATGTCGGTAATTTTCTCCCTGATGAAGGAGGAATGCCGACTACTCACTGCAGTTCTCAAAGAAATGTCTTTCTGGATAATCAATCTCGGGGTTATTATCTTCTTTCTCTTTATCCTTGCCAACTGGTTCCTGCCCCAGGTTGCCATTGCCACAGTCCTCTTTTTCACCGTCTCCCTTGTACTTTTTCTCTACTGGCGACAGGGTGTACGCCTGCAACAAAAAGCCTTTCTCACATCGGGAATTCTATTCCTGGTGATTACGGCAATAACGGGTATTTTGTATATTCTCCTTGCTTTTTCAGATACCTACAATCCTCAGGAAGCCTTACCCCTTCTACGGATGCATGCCTTTACTGCTCTTTACGGGTGGAACTTAAGCGGGCTTGCTGTAATTGGCCGGCACGAAGATTTCCCTATTCAACTGCATTCCTGGAAAGTGATCCTGCTTCACTGGCTGACTGTCCTCATCCTCTGTCCATTGGGTTATTTTTTTCCACTTATGGCCATTGCAGCAGTTCTCTGCTATGGCTGGCTGCTCTATATCCTGCTCTTTAATAGTGGACAGATAGACCAGAAAATTGTTCGGGCAGAGGACCGGGTACTGGCTACAGGTGATAAGCACAGATGAGTCTTTGATCAGTGCATACCGTGTTTACTCATGAGTGACTCAGGGCAGAAGCAATGCCGCCCACTCTATGCCGAGTCTTTTCAGTATGGCTTTCCTGGGAATACCGTCCTCATCCCAACCCTGCAGTTGATAAAATTCTCCTCTTGATCGGGAAAAATGGGGATTTCTTCTCCTTTAACGTGCATGGCAAATGCTTCGGATCCTCTGCCCAGCCGCTCGGCTGCACGTTTAGTTCCCTCCGCCAGCAGATCCCCAAGCCCCTCGCGCCGGGCATGAAGCTGCAGTAAGCTACTGTAAATGCTCGGCAACGGAGCAGCTGCGGAAAAATCTATTGGCCCGAAGGGTGAGCTTTTTAATTTGAGACAAAATACAGTCTGGTATCAGAGGGTTTAGTCAACTTCTAATCAGTTCTTGATATTGCTGTTTAAATCAAAAAGTTCATGAGAAATGCGGGTTAGAGCCTCGAAGTGCATATGACAAATACTACAACACAATTCTTTATTTTTTGATGAAATTATTCAACCACTGGTTCGTTTGATGCTTTTGTCGGCCATCAATAATAATCTAGCACCCCACAAGGGGGAATAAGTGCCATGGTGATATATCTAACACCGGTAAACGGTAAAAAAGCCAGCACCCTTTTCAGTACCAGCTTGAGGGGTATAAGTGCCTTGTGGGTACTTTAAGTTCCTAATTTCAAGGCATTATCCAGATTTCTTGTTTTTATGACTGATTTTCAGGAATAAGGCACTAACCCTTGTATGTTAGACATTTTATCTTATCTGGTTTTACGCTATGCAGGCAATCTCCCCCAAGATGATATCTTAGGTTCATTGATTGACAGATATCCTCACCATCCTTAACATTTTTTTGGCGCAAAACGCCCCACCGAACAGGATCGTCTACTGCTGCATCGCACTTTGCAAAGAATAAATATCCTGCTTCCGGACAGTATCCAATATTTCCTTTGTATCCTCTGAAAATTTCAATGGAATATTGACCTGCTTTCCACACATACTGAGAAAAGGTGCTATAAATGAAAATCAAAAATCTCACAGCCAGTGTTCATCAGTATCCCGTATACTTGCCGATAATCGAAAGGCCTCTCGAGCATCGCGTCTTTACCTTTTGCGAAGTCGAAACAGATGAGGGGCATAGGGGATTTGGTGTGACAGGCGCATTCCTGCCATGGTCCATAGTTATGGCCCTTAAACACGACATCTTGCCTCTGATAAGAGACATGGATCCCAGAGATACAGAGGCAATCCATGACAAGATATGGTGGTCGCTGAACCCCCGCGCCTATACCGGAGTGATATCTAATGCCCTTGCCGCACTTGACATCGCTCTGTGGGATATCAAGGGCAAACAGGCCGATCGCTCAATAGCTCAACTACTGGGAGGATACCGCGATTGGGTCGGTACCTATATTACATTCGGGTATCCATTTTTCGATCGAGACCAACTCGTCGAATATGCGAAAAAATTTGTCTCAGAAGGAAATACCCGCCTCAAGATGGTAGTTGCATGTGATAAAGGCGGCTGGCGGGAAGATGCTGTAAGGATTCGCCTGGTACGTGAAGCGGTCGGTGATGATATCGACCTGATGATCGATGCCAACTATCGATTTACGCCTCTGGATGCACGTTTATTATGCCGCGAGGTAGAAGATTTAAACCTGACATGGTTTGAGGAACCACTCCATCAGAACGACGCCCGTGCACTGGCCGACCTTCGACGTCGAACAAGCATTCCGATTGCTGCCGGCCAGATGGAAGGTCATCGGTGGCGGATCCGTGAACTCGTTGAGAAGGAGGCGATTGACATTCTACAACCGAATTGCTGTTATAACGGCGGCTATACAGAGTCCCAAAAAGCTGCACATCTGGCGCAGGTATACAATCTTCCTATCGCGAACGGCGGCGGCTGGCCAATATTCAACATGCACACTATGGCAGGTTGCATGAATGGCATGTGGACAGAATTTCATTGGGGTATGTGGCAAGCCGGTCAACGATTTTTTAATGGATCCCCAGGCCCCGAAAACAATCAGGTAAAGATACCCAAAAAACCGGGGTTGGGGTTTGAACCCAACTATGACACATTGAAGGACAGTGTTGTCGAAAACCCTGAGAATCTGATGGAAGCAGGTATGCAGACAAATCTTAATGTCATCACCAAAGCATAAAAGGGAAGAGTTTTTAATGCGCTGGAAGTATCTTTTTCTTGAAAAATTATGGGAAGATGGTGTTAATATATGATCCGCTTATACTCAGTCTTACAATTCAAGAAGAGAAATGTTAAATGACAGTCGAATCATGGATAATATATCTTGCACTTGTAACTGCAGCAACAGCAACTCCTGGACCTGCAATCTTGTTTATTATTACGAACTCAACCATGTACGGATGGAAAAGAGCCACCTGGGCCGCACTTGGAAATATCGTTGGCCTTTTTTGCTTGGGAATTATCGCCATTACCGGGTTAGGCACTATTTTAAATACTTCGGTAGTTTTTTTCAATATTCTCAAATATGCAGGTGCTGCTTATTTGATCTACCTTGGTCTCAAAATACTATTTCAAAAAGGGGTTGATTTTTCATCGATAAACGCGCCCGCCCATTCCGCAGATGTCTCATCTCGAAAAATTTTCCTTCAAGCCCTGGCAGTTGCAATCAGTAATCCTAAGGCAATTGTGTTTTTGACGGCTTTATTCCCTCAATTTATTAATATCGAACAGACATTAATACCACAATTTTCAATACTTATAATTACATTGATGTCTTTCTCGTTTTTCTTTTTGATGTTATACGCTTTTGGAGCACAAAGAATGAAGATCTGGCTTAATAAATCTGAAAGGATAACTCTATTTAACCGAGCCAGCGGATCGATTTTCATCGGGTTTGGCCTCTTATTGGCAACAGCATCGAACAAATATTGAAAACCTGTAATCACCTCAACGGATATTGCCCCTGACTCTTTGAGAGTTTTAATCTTTTTCCTTTTTCAAGCAGGGCATTAATAGATTTTGATGAGTAAAGATGAGTTCAATTTTTTTCATTAAGCACCCATAAGAGAAGGGAGGCAAAGACATGCTCTACAGAAAGATGCCGAAAAACGACGATCAGTTATCGATATTGGGTTTTGGCTGCATGCGGCTCCCTGTTAACCAAGACGGTTCGATTAATAACACAAGAGCAATCGACCAGATACGCATGGCGGTTGACCGGGGAGTGAACTATCTCGACACCGCATGGCCATATCATAGCGGGGAAAGCGAATCACTTCTCGGCCACGCACTTGATGATGGGTATCGGAAAAAAGTCAGGATTGCCACCAAATTGCCCTCCTGGATGGTTAAGAGCCGCAGCGACATGGATTATTTCCTGAACCTGCAGTTGGAGAAACTAAAAACAGATCATATTGACTATTACCTTCTTCATGCGCTGAATGGAAAGTCCTGGGGTAAATTGAAAGGACTTGGTGTTACTGATTTCCTCAACCAGGCGATTGCTGACGGACGAATTGTTAACGCTGGCTTTTCGTTTCACGGTCTGGCCGAAGATTTTACCAGAATCGTAGATGAATACCCCTGGGTGTTCTGCCAGATTCAGTACAATTTCCTTGATCGGGAAAACCAGGCAGGACTGGACGGGCTGCGATATGCTGCATCAAAAGAGCTGGGGGTTGTTATTATGGAGCCGTTACGGGGAGGCAACATTGGTCTTCCGGAGGCGCCACCAGCAGTGGAAGAAATCTGGAACCGGGCAGAGAAACATCGTACCCCCGTGGAATGGGCTCTGCGCTGGGTATGGAACCATCCTGAAGTAACTACGGTACTCTCAGGAATGAACCAGGAGACTCATATTGAAGAAAATCTGGCCATTGCCAATGAGGCTGAATCGGGTTCTCTTACCACTTCAGAATTACAGCTGGTCGAACAGGTAGTGCAGAAATATCAGGAGCTGATGAAGGTTGGTTGCACGGGTTGTGGATACTGTATGCCCTGCCCTGAAGGAGTGATGATTCCTGCAATTTTTGAAGTGTATAACAAGATGCACATGTTTGGCGACGAAACAGGGGCCAAGTTCAGCTATGCCTTACGGATGAGTGGAGAACTCTCCGGCCAGAAACCAGGGTTTGCTTCCCAGTGTGTCGAATGTGGTGAATGTATGGAAAAATGCCCCCAGCAGCTCGAGATAATCGATGATTTAGCCGCTGCTTGCGAGGAGATGGAATCGGGTGATTTACAGGATAGAGTAAAAATGGTTACAGAGAGGATTAAGATCAAATAGGGTAACGCAGATCGATTATATTATTGGCAATGGGTTTGTCTTAGTGTCATCTTTACTCAAGAACACGGGATACAATGATGTAATTAATAGCCCAAAAACACCTTGGTACAAGAGAGGGAATCTGTATGCCCAATGCTTTTTCAGTAGAAATTCATGACTATCTCAGCAAAAAAATAACACGTGCCAGGATAGGTGTTGAAACAGCCGTTTCTGAAAATAATATGGCTGCACAACGCTCTTTTGAAGGGCAATTGCTGGAATTAGAAACTCTAAGGCACCATCTCACAGAGAATTTTGATTTGAAAAATCAGAAATATTATTGAGGAAAGATGTCATACACCTATCTAATCAATCTGTACGAATTCATTGACAAACGCATGCAGGAGGCAAAAGAGTGCAGCCAAAAAGAAACTGTCGAAAGCCCTGAAGCAATTTTTCAGAAGAGTCGATTGGCGACCCTCAGGGAATGTAGACAATTCCTTGTTGATCACTACAATCACAAACTCCCTCGGCGTCTGCAATCGAAGTATTTACGTTAATTTCCCTCAAAAACTCTCTATACAGATATTCCGAGAATAGGTGATATCTTCTCAAATCCCAACAAAAAAAACGCCCCAATCTATTAAAGAAAGGGGCGTGTGTCTGTTTTTGAAGAGTTTATCTCAAAAAATCAGTAGTGGGCTAGTGTATCTTTTTGGCATATTCAGCTGCCCATTTTAAGTCTTTATTTTGATGGCAATGCAGGCAGACAAAATCCAGGGTAACCTTGTCACCGGCAACATATTTGCCGTCATCAGTAAACATTTTATAATCAGCATCAGTGGCTATCCTGAAGATATGGGTCCGTACATCTCCCTCAAATTCACCCACCTTCGTGGCAGATTTTGATGCTCGTGGCATATGACATTCGATACATTCGACACCGAAACCACCGTGTGTCGTCGCAGCAAAGGCTGCACCAACATCCTCGTGACAGGATTGACATGAAACTTTTATCCCTTCTTTGAACTTTGCAGATTTATGCTGATCGTGACAGGTGATACAGGTTACATCATTACCTTCGTTGTGAGGTCCACGCAGTGATTCGTTAAACTGCTCATGGTGTTTAATAAATCCACCACTGGCGGGGATTTTATCCTCAGCTCCCCTTACATGACAACCACCGCATAATTCCATTTTTTCCCGAATCGCCATTGGGTTGGCCTTGGCAAGTTCGTTACTCTTGATGTGATCCCCGGCGGGGCCATGACATGCTTCACAGGTAATTCCCGGTTCTGCCCAGGTTCCTATAAGGCCCTCTTTGCCGTCCTGGTGACCTTCTTTGTTGTAACCTGTGGTGTGGCAGCGACCGCAGTTGTAAGGTTTTTTCTCGCCTTTATGATAAAAAGACCAGGTACCATCTTCAATGTTGAACTGTGTTTTCAGTTCTGAACCATCTTTGGCAGCCGTAATAATAAACCCGTTATTGTCAATATAGCGTGACTTTTTGAATTTCCCGCCAATAACATAGGAAATGTCATCCCACATATATCCTTCAGGCAGCGGAATAGCTCTGAACTTCGCATCATGCGCCTTTGATAATTTGTATGAGTGGCCCGAAACAACAAAATCATTATATTGACCAGGATGGCACTTAAAACACGTCTGATGCCCAACATATCCGCTTTCTGCGACCGCATTTCCAGCAAGGGCCAAGAGAACGATTCCCATGGCAAGTATGCCCAATTTCAGTACTGCTTTCATACACTTCCTCCTCAGTAAAATGTTGTTTCATGGAGCCGTAACGACCATTAAACCAGCAGCCGAATTCGCCAGCTTATGGAGCCGTAATAGAACCACAGTATGCCTAATACTACCGCGTGTATATAGGTATTAGGTTTTTGCAACGCCATCAATAGAAGAGTTATTCACATGAAAGAGGCTTGATGTGAAGAAAAATTCACATAGTACCTTTTGGGGAACAGCAAAACGTGCTTTAAGATGTATATTTTCAATCCGTTAAGTGGGTTTCTAAAATGTTCAAACAGCCCAGGACGCGATACCCTTCGGGGGTGAGAAAGTAAGACTTGTCACTACCCTGATCAATAATATTAGCCTCTTTCAAGGTTTTCAAGTGAAAGATAACCTTTGTGTGATCCGCTATTTCAAGCTCTCGTGTAAGTTCCATAAGACGCATTTTATTTCGGGCATCAAGGAAGTGAATAATTTGTCTACGAATCGGATTAGAAAGAGAACTGAGAGCAAAGTCCATATCGAGCGTACCATTACTCACATCAAAACTGGCTTCTTCCAGTACCTTTTTAACGGTGACCAACAGATCATCAATCAAAAATGGTTTTGAAATATAATCATTGGCCCCAAGCTTTATTGCCTGGACAGCATTGTCAACGGTTGCAAAAGCAGTGATCATGATAATTTTGGTCGCTGGCACCAACTTCTTCAGTTCTGAGATGAGCTCCAACCCTGACATTCCGGGCATGATCATATCCAGCATGACAACATCAAAACCGTCTCTGACCTTTTTAAGTGCCTCATTTCCGCTTGCCGCCATATCGGTCTGATAGCCTGCATCTTCTAAAATTTCAGTGAGATTGCCGCTGAGTTCGGCATCATCGTCCACGATCAGTATTTTTTTCATATCCCTCCAATTGTACCGGCAATTCAATGGTTACTTTTGTCCCCTGGTCGATATTACTTTTTATACTAATTTTTCCGTTGTGCTGCTGTATTATACCATAGCAAATGAATAACCCCAGTCCCGTCCCTGTACCTATTTCCTTAGTTGTAAAAAAAGGATCGAAGAGTTTTTCAAGCTTTTCTTCTGGAATGCCGACACCACTATCTGAAACGCTTACATGTATATTGTCATCAATTATTTTAGTGGTGATCTCTATTTCACCCACTCCTCCCATCGCCTCGAGCGAGTTGTGCAGAATGTTAATAAAAACCTGCTGTAATTTACCAAAATTGCCTTTTATTTCCGGCAAGGTATCGAGATTCTTACTAATGTGCACATTGGCAAGTTTGTAATCAACGGTATCTAAAGCATGCTGAATAATGACATTTAGATTTACCTTTGAAAATACTTCCGTATCATTTCGTGAAAACCGGAGAAGTTCTCTTGCTATGATTGATGCACGTTCTATGTTTCTGCCGATTGCATCAATTTTTGTTGTCAATGACTCATCATCT
>CAXMTO010000151.1:0-7314 GCA_964196355.1 uncultured Myxococcota bacterium | reverse complement strand
GGTTTAAAGAAATACTATCCTTCCTACATAAAAAGGTGATAAGAGACAGTTTTTAAAGGAATTACTCAAACATAAAAAAAGTTACCCCTCCCTGCTGCCTAATTCAGACAAATCTATCTCATTTATATTTTTTTTTCTACGGGTTTTTCAATTCAGATCTGTTTTCAGCACGGCCTGCTTCCCGGGAGGGTAGCAGGCCGTGGGGTGTTGGAGTATTTCAACTAACCCGCATTTCTCATGAACATTGTGTCAATTTTCTGAAAGTGTTTTCATTGTAACAGCTTGCTACTCGTCCGATTTGATGAGATATTTTACACAATGTTCACCAAAGGCCAGCAGATATGATCACATCCGGAGTCTCACTGCGTTCGCTTACCTGCAACGTCGCTACCCCAGCAAACATAGACTACTATAGTTCACTGGGGTGCTTCTTGAATATGTAATCATCTTTGCTGGTGAGAAATGCGGGCTAAGCGGGATTCAGCTCTTATCCATATCGGGGCCCAGAATCATGTCCTTGTATCCTTTTCCGGACGGAATTCTTGGATAGAGTACTTCGTTGACATCAGTCATGACCTCAAGGAATGCAGGTCCATCAGCGGCGATAAAATCTTCCAGACTCTTCTTCAGTTCATGCCGTTCCTCAACACGCCGGTTAAACTTGAATCCCATTTCTCCGGCCACATTGGCAAAACTCACCGAGGTAATTTTCTTTGTACCCACATAACTTCCGTCATAAAGAAAATCTTGAACATTCCTCACCATGCAGTCGCCATGATTGTTCAATAAAAGTACTTTCACTGGCAATTCATATTTGCCGATAGTGAATAATTCACCAAAATTCATCAATAGACTGCCATCTCCGTCTATGGCGATTACAGTAGCGCTCGGGTTGGCATATTGTGCACCAATTGCTGCAGGAACGGCAAATCCCATCGTTCCGTAGCCGCCAGATGTTATAAAAGATTTTGGCGATGGGGTAAAAAGGTGCTGGGCGGCAAACATCTGGTGATTACCAACCCCGGTAGTAATTTTGCAATCTTCCGTAATAAGGTCTGACAGCAGCTCCATTACCTCCGCCTGCAATATATCTTTTGCTTCCCTGTTATAATTCAATTTATAATTGTTCTTTAACTGTCGTGTATGTTGCTGCCACTCACCGATATCTAATTGTATATCATGTCCCTCGGCATATTTGAGTAGATCATCAAGAGCCGTCTCGGCTTTGCCGATAAAGGAAAACTTTGGACTGCGGGCAAACCGAACTTCCTGCACTTTTACAGGGTTGATATCAAAGTAGGCTATTTCAGCCGCCAACCCGGACTCACCAACCTTTTGCGAAACACGGTCATCCCACCGAATACCAAAGGCTACGAAAAGATCAGTCTCCTGAATCGCCATATTGGCAGCAGGAACCCCAAACATACCCAGCATGCCAAGTGCCCAGTCTCCTTTTTCGTTCAAAATCCCTTTACCCATTAAACTCCAGATCGACGGCACCTGATAACGCCGGTTGAAAGCCCTGACTCGATCGCTTGCTGCCTCGGAGTTAAGTCCGCCGCCAATATAAAGAAGTGGACGTTTAGCCTTTTGCAGAAGTTCGAAGAATTGGCGACATTGATTGTCACCAAGATGCCGCTCTTCGTCATACTTATTACGAAACCGTTCAGGTTCGATTGCACTATACTCCCCCTCCGCCAGCTGGATATCGAATGGGAAATCGATAACTACCGGTCCGGGCTTTCCTGATTTAGCAAGGAAATATGCATCCTTGACCACTTCTTCGACGTTTTGCAACTCGGAGACCAGAATAACTTTTTTTGCAGCATCGGCGAATATACTTGCAACATTTATTGTCTGAAATTCGTCGGTGCCCATTTTCGTCTGGGCTACCTGCCCCGCGAAAACAAGCAGCGGAATAGAATCTGCATTGGCATCTGCAACTGCTGTAAGGGTATTTGTGATCGCAGGCCCCGATGTAACAACTGCAATTCCGACCTCATCACTTGCTCTGGAGTATCCTCCCGCAGCAAAGGCGCAGGATTGCTCGTTGGCTCCTACAATTATATCGATCCCGTATTCTTCAATTGCATGAAAAGCCGGCAGAATCGTTGCACCTGAAAAACCGAAAACCCGTTTAACGCCAAGGTCAACGAAACTTTTTGCCAGAATTTGGGCATTATTCATAATTATTCTCCTTTCGAATCCTTCATTATTAAGTACTGGTTAAACTCTGCATAACTCATCTTTCGAAGAAAACGAAGCTAACCGATGAAGCGCTTGATTCTTTTTATTGCTTCTTCCATTTTCTCAATGCTGGTGGTGTAGGCAAATCGTATATGCTGTTCCGGTTTATTACTGCCAAAATCTTTACCCGGTGTTATTGCCACACCTTCAGCTTCCAAAAGATCGTAACAAAATTTGAAACTGTCTTCAGCCAGCCTCGAACAGTTTGCGTAAAGATAAAAAGCTCCCTCGGGCACCACAGCTATGTCAAACCCGATCTCAGTTAAGGCAGGCAGAAGGAAATCTCTTCTCTCTTGAAATGCCTGTCGACGCTCTGCCAATATTTCTTGACAGCGCGGATCAAAAGCATGTAAAGCCGCATGTTGTGCCGGAGCTGAACAGGACAGAAAGATATTCTGGGCAAGACAATCAATATTGTCAACGTATGGTTCTGGAGCAACAAGCCAACCAAGCCGCCAACCAGTCATGCCAAAATATTTAGAAAAACTGTTAATGACAAATATATCATCGCCGATGCTGAGAGCAGTAAATCTGTCACCACCGTAGACCAGTTCCTGGTAAATTTCATCGACAATCAGGATACCACCCCTGGAAGTAACCACCTCATAAATCTTTTCCATTTCTGCCCGGGGCAATAGTGTCCCCGTTGGATTTGACGGTGATGCGACAAGAACAGCACATGTTTGATCACCCCAGGCACGTTCTACCTGCTCGGCACTCAGCTGGTATCCTGTATCCGGACCAACAGACAGTGGCACGGGAACCCCGGAAAAGAGTTCAACAAAATTTTTATTGCAGGGGTATCCAGGATCCGTCATCAGGACTTCCTGGCCTGGATCTACAAATACTCCCATAATCAACTGAAGTGCTCCTGAAGAACCAGGAGTAACTACGATTCGTCGTGGATCGATTACAATACCAAACCGATCCTGGTAGTGACGGGCTATTACTTTGCGGAGTTCTGGAATTCCGGTTGCCGGCGTATATCCGGTATGCCCTTCGTCGAGTGCACGTTTACCGGCGTCGATTATCGGTTGTGCCGTCACGAAATCCGGTTCCCCAACCTCCATGTGAATCACTGATCTACCGCTGGCTTCAAGTTCTTTCGCGCGTGTCAGTAGCTCCATCACATAGAACGGTGCAATTCTGCCTACTCTCCTGGCAAGTTTCTTCTGTTTCATGAATGGTATATCCGGTTGAATTCGATTATCTGCAGGATTACATCAGATGGGTGTCATCCAGTTCACGATACAACGCCAGAACCCCGGATCGTGTTAACTTCTTAATTCCCAGTGGTTTGAGAAGCTTTATCAATGCGTCGACTTTGTCTTCAGCTCCAGTCACCTCAACAATGTAGGAATCAGAACCGGCATTAACAATTTTTGCATTAAAAATTTCTACCTGCTGAATTAATTCAGTCCTGTTTTCAGGCGTTACCATAACACTGATCAGTGCCATTTCTCGTTTTATCGCCTTTTCTTCCATGGTCATGTCTCTCAGCTTAATCACATCGATAAGACGATCAAGCTGCTTCTGGATCTCAATAAACTGATCAGAAGTTGCTTTGGTTTTTATAGTTATTCTTGATATATCGGGGTCATGTGTAGGAGCGCCGCAGATGCTCTCCATATTATAGCCTCTCCCGGAAAACAGACCCGTTACTCTCGAAGTAACGCCAGGTTTGTTCGCCACCAGCATAGTTACCACATATGATTGCTCTTCCATGAAATTCTCCTTCAGAACTGTTGTTTTAACTTACTACGCGATATTTATATGTTAATACCCCACAAGAGGGGAGGCTTATGCCCTAGTGGTGTTCAAGACGTGACACATCAAAAAAATACACTTAGCCGCTGGTTCAAAGCGTGTTATCTTACACCAATTATAGGAATATAATAAAAAAACTTACAAAAAAAACCAGACGACTCTATGGAAATAGAGTTTTATTCTTTCAGACGTGCTGCAAGGCAATTTTTTCAAACATTTGAGTGAGTCCCGTTCCAAGCTGATACAGCCCTTCAGTCCCGATATTTTGTTCAGCAGTAGCATCAAAGAACAGTGTCAGGCTGGATTCCATACCATCCTCGGCTTTCCAGTAGCAAATTAACATCGGCACTCGAGGCAGTGGCGATAATATTACGGCAATATCCGATTGGTATTGATCAGACACCTGACCGCCGCTGAAAAGTTCAACCATATCTGCCAATAAATCAGGATATTTATCAGCTAACTTTTTCAATGGTTTTTCAGACTGTTGCGCAAAGAGGCCATAGAGGTCACGGCCACCTGGAAACTCTCTGAACGGCATCCAGTTTTCTTCAACAGACAGTCCTTTACAGTTAACTATATATCTCAATATTACACCAAGAACCCAGGAGTTCACGTGGATATCCGTATGTATATTTCCCTCAAGATCTACATTGAAATTTTTCCCCAGGATCTTCAGGATCATTTTTTGTCCGTCGAACACAGCACCAATCCTGTCAGAGACAATTGTAAAATCATTTTTTAAGAGTTCTCTTTTAATTGTATTTACTGTTTCCTCCAGGCCATCTTCATTGAAGTCCACCCGTTTTTTTCCAGCGCCGTATCTAGCCGCAATTTCGTCACTCACCAAAGGGCATTCACCTATTTGTCTGTTACCCTTATAAACTGCGGCAGCAAACGCCATGCATGTTTTTTCATAACATTTTTTACAGTTATTTTTTTCCAATAGAACAAATACTTCCATTACATTCTTGAACTGTAACATTAAACCACCTCCTCACTGCTCAATTAAATCTACATCTGTAATATTTATTGAATAAAGTATCATGAAAACTGTATATTCCTGTTCAATCAAACACCATGTTGCTCAGAGCAAATAATACGCTTTATCTGGCTAACCCCGACGAGTGGGATAAGTACCTTGGTGATGTAACCATGTATATACTTTTAAAAGAAGCTCTTTGTTTTCTTGTTTTTTACACCCCTCAAGGGGGTACTGAACTGAGTGACAGGGTTTTAGTAGTAAGGTACTAACACCCCACAAGGGGGTATAAGTACCATGGTGATATATCTAACAACAAAATTTCAGAAGATATTCCTCGGTTTCTTGTTTTTTCTTACAGAGGTTTAGGAGTAAGGTACTAAAAAATGAAATTATATTATCAAAAAAAATTCTTTGCATATCCACTCTTTTATGAAACAATTGTATCGACTCTATTTTTCTTCTCCTCTATAATCAAGGCAAACAGATTGGCTGGCCTGCAGACTGTGCCGAAGGCAGGATTCAACACTGCCCGGATAGTTCAAAGCCGACAGACCAACCTGGTGAAGAGTAATAGCTCTGCGGTAACGTAACCACAAGTTTTTAACAAATTAATTTTCAACATAACCGTACTTCTCAATCTGGTTTACTATGGACACAGCACAGCCGCAACAGTCTACAGCTCCTTCAGGTCACACGATCTACTCAGTTGAACAGGCTATACGCCACCTGACGCAGTTGCGACCAGAGGCGGAACAACGACTCTACGTGATTACCGACGAGGTACTGTTCAATAGATGGGACGCCTTTTGCCTCTCATTTAACCAGGAACATCGAGATGAATATCTCCCCTACCTTCCCCATGTTTTCGACCTCCTGAAGTCCACTACAGATGGGCAGGATATCTTTGATTACCTTTTGTTTATTGAAGAAAACGTCATCGGCACACTTCCTGGCGACACCTTATCGGCTAGACGTGCTGCCAATACAGTGGATCTCCTTTTGAAACATCGCGACACAATACTTAACACCGATCAGGAATTGTTTTAATTTTAAAGTTGCCTGCGACCATCTGAATAATTACCTTAACAGTGACTCCGGCCAGCACGTGCTGCCTGAAATCTTCACTTACTCCAAATCTTCCACCACTTACGGGATGAGTTTGATATACGTTCCTTATAAATACGGCAAATAATGGTATCAAAAGCAATAGACCCTCTACATTTTCCATCCATTCCAATATTTAAGGTTCCAGCACATCCGGTCTGGCCAATTCTCTCAGTGGAGGAACGTGACAACCTGAAAAACCGCATAAAGAAAATGCTCAAGGAGCAGAATGCAGTACTAGTCGCCCACTACTATACAGATGGTGCCCTGCAGGATCTCGCTGAAGAGACAGGGGGATGCGTTGCCGATTCACTCGAAATGGCCCGATTCGGCACCACCCACGATGCAAACACCCTGGTGGTTGCCGGTGTACGTTTTATGGGGGAGACCTCAAAGATCCTGAATAATGAGAAACGTGTCCTGATGCCGGATCTCGCAGCCACATGCTCTCTTGACGAAGGATGCCCGCACGATGCATTTTCCTCTTTTTGTGATCAAAATCCAGACCATACCGTTGTTGTATATGCAAATACCAGTGCTGAAGTTAAGGCTCGTTCAGACTGGGTTGTTACTTCCGGTATAGCATTACCGATAATCCGTCATCTTGCAGAAAAAAATAAAAAGATCCTCTGGGGACCTGATAAACATCTGGGCCGATATGTTCAAAAACAGACCGGTGCAGATATGATTCTCTGGCCAGGTTCATGTGTAGTACATGAGGAATTTCGTTCTGTAGCTCTTCAGAGGCTCCGTAAACTTCACCCTGAAGCTGCAGTACTTGTGCACCCTGAATCACGAGAAGAAGTTGTAGCCCAAGCTGATGTCGTAGGTTCAACCACAGCTCTTATCCAGGCAGTAACCAGCCTGCCCAATAAAGAATTCATTGTTGCGACAGATGCTGGTATTTTTAATAAAATGAAACAATTGGCGCCGGAGAAAACCCTTCTTGAAGCGCCGACAGTCGGTGAAGGTGCAACCTGTCAAAGTTGTGCATATTGCCCATGGATGGGTATGAACTCGCTGCAGAACCTGGCAGAAGTACTTGCTAATGGAACAAATGAGGTGAATGTTTCCCCTGAGCTCGCGGCAAAGGCACAGATTCCGATCAGAAGAATGCTTGATTTTGCAAAAACTATGAAAAAATGACCCGTGGTGAACTGACGGGCGGGTATCGTCAGCCTCCATTTAAAAGCCACTTATCATACCTGTCC
>CAXMTO010000150.1:0-22542 GCA_964196355.1 uncultured Myxococcota bacterium | reverse complement strand
CCGACTCCGGCATCTGAGTCAATCGTTATTTTAGGTGGATTTCTTTTGCAAAGGGATTTTATGTCGGAAAGCGTGACACTGGAGGAATTGGGTTTTGGTGGTCTTGATGCTAAGGGATTAAACGAAGCAGTCGCATAGAACATATCACTTTGAAACCTGCTAATTAGATCTTAGTGCGGTAGTGTTTAATGGGTGTTTGGTATACTAGGAAATAATTTTTTTAGTTGTTACGATTCTGGTTTGTGCTGTTTTTCTTTGTCTTTGCGGCAATATCTCAAAAATGGATGTGTAAAATTGGGATAAATAGGGCGATACTAAGGGTAACAAATATGCGGATACCACAGTAAAACCATATTTTACTTTTTGCTTTCGGTGAGTTCCAACGTTAAAATTGCCATTTCATATATCTTGTCATCGTAAATTATCCCCAGATTGAAATTGCTACTGTCGCTACATAACTACTGTTCATATGTATAAGTGCCTTGGTGATTACTTAACCACATAATTCCAGAATACATTCCTCAGTTTCTTGTTTTTTATGACAGGGTTTCTGGGGTAAGGTACTAAAGAACAATCTCGAACAAGGGTGTCTAAAAAACACTATGTGCATTAATTAGGGGTGTATTTTGTTCAGGATTAGTATATAATAATGAACAATATGAAACGATTCGCAGAACAATACTTAGAAGAATGGCATGTCTCCTCCTATCGTAAACCCATGATAGTAAGGGGCGCAAGGCAGGTTGGTAAATCTACAATGATTCGGCAGTTTGCGAAGAGTCGCGGCTTAACCCTGCACGAGGTGAACCTGGAGAGACATGTTACCTTGTCCTCTATCTTTGCCACCAACGACCCACAGAAGATAGTTCAGGAACTTGCCTATATCTGTGGTAATGGCCCAATTGAAGGGGGCGAAAGCCTGCTGTTTCTGGATGAGATCCAGGCAGTTCCCGAGGCAATTGCTGCCTTGCGATATTTTTACGAAGAACTTCCCGGATTGCCGGTTATTGCAGCTGGATCTCTACTGGAATTTACCCTTTCTGACCACTCATTCTCCATGCCTGTGGGGCGGATTCAATATCTGTTTCTCGAACCCATGAGCTTTGAGGAAGTGCTCATGGCTCTCGGGAAAGACACTTTGCTCTCCCTGCTGAAGAGCTACACGCTCACAGACCATTTTCCTCTGACAGCCCACCGCCAATTACTCGAATTACAACGATTATATCTTCTGGTTGGTGGTATGCCCGAAGCAATTCATCGCTATAAAGAGACAGAAAGTTTCACGCAGGTATTTGATGTACATGCTTCAATCGTTGATACGTACAGGGATGATTTTTCAAAATATGCCAGACAATCTGCTCTTATAAATATTCACAGAGTTTTTGAATATGTCCCGTCTGCTATCGGCGAAAAATTCAAATACGTAAACGTCGATTCTCAGACTCAGGCTCGTGATATAAGAAAAGCATTCGATTTACTGCTTAGAGCTCAGGTTATCAGGAGAGCTTGTCATACAGACGGCTCTGGAATACCATTGCGTGCCACTATGAACGAGCGGGTTTTTAAGCCTTTTTTTCTTGATTGTGGTTTGGTTAATCATATTTGCGGAGTGAAACGTATTTCCATTGAATCACTTACAGAGAGAAAGTTTATCAACGAAGGAAAGCTTGCAGAACAGTTCATTGCCCAGCATCTCCATCGCTTGAGCCCTGTAAATGTCTCTTATCCGTTTACCTACTGGCTGCGTGAAGGTCGCTCTGCCAATGCTGAAGTTGATTTTCTGGTTCAACTGGATGAAACCGTCGTACCCATCGAGGTGAAGGCCGGAAAAAGCGGCAGCCTGAAATCTCTGCTTCAGTTTATGTATCACAAAAAAAGAACTCAGGCCGTGCGATTTGATCTGAACGTGCCTACCCGCCAGGAGGTCAGCCATCAGATACGACAGGCCTCTTCCAGCAAGACTGTATCGTTTTCCCTACTCTCACTGCCTCTCTACTTAGTTGAACAATTACCAAGGATTTTTACCAATTAAGCCAGACCTCTCAGAAGCGAAGGTGGCTGAATGCGCAAAAAGTGAACCAAGGGTAAACTTATTAAAGTACTATCCAAATTAAAAACCACCTGGAAAACCACCTGGGATTTCTCCGGAGGTTGCCCTTCGTGGACTCATTTACCCAATTAACAATTTTGTCTAAAGGGGTGATGGGCACAATCCTTGTTGCTCAAGGCCAGGTGAAAGATGCTTTTCCTGCTACTCAGGTGTAGCTGGTTAGTGTGCTATCTCCTCCTGTTTTTTCTGCAAAATTGATGTATGGAGTTGGTTCCTAGATTAAGGAAAAATCTAAACTGCGTGTATGCCTACAGCGACTTAACCTTACCTCATAAAAGCTATTGTTTTCCGAAAATGGTAAATGCGCCACGTTGTCTATGTTTGCTGGGGTAGCGACGCGGAAGATGTGATCATATCTGCTGGTGAGAAATCCGGCTAAGCGCGGTTTGAGTATCGGGGGTCTTTCTCACGATGGTAGATCAAATAAACCATTTTTATTTTTTGTTATGTTTAGTCCTCAAATAAGAAAAAAAGAATGACAGGAAAGACCACTATGAAAGACATTGTGAAACCAGCTCGAAAACACCTTTTGACGTGTGATTCTGTTGGCCATATCTCTTCGTCAATGACTGTCGAGCAGTTTCAAGATTTGCTGTTTTCTTTTTCCGGACGGGTTTTCCAGCGGCGATGCATCCAGAACCAGTGATCAGGGTAGAGCCGGGTGTAATGTTCCAGGCGGGAGGTGCATCGTTGGGTTATATCAAGGATGTTTTCTTCTGTCGGCCCAGCATCATAGTCGACTTCTACAGGCTCGAAGACTACTTTTATGGTTCCATCATGCTGGCGGATCGCGGTAAAAAATATAATTGACGCACCGGTCTTTAGGGCGATGGTAGCTGGTCCTTTAGGTGTTGAACAAGGTCGCCCAAAAAAGTCCACGAAGATACCTTCTCTAACTTCATTTTGATCAATGAGCATGCCTACTGCGCCGTTTTCTCGTAAAATTTTGATTACCTCCCTGATCGAGGCCCCTTTGGGGATTATCTCGGCGCCGGTAACTTCTCGATCCTCATTGATCCTCTTGTCTATGTACTTATTGGAGATATGCGCCACCACAACGCCCAGACGGTAACCATAGGCTGCAACCGCACTGCTGGCATACTCCCAGTTGCCAAAATGCCCTCCGGCAATAATCACCCCGCGTTTTCTTGCCAGAGCCTGGACCAAGACATCTTCGTCGGCCAGTTTGACAATGTTGCGGATACCTTCTTTGGAGAGCATTGGAATGCAGAGATGTTCAAAAACGTTCATGCCAAGATTCTGGTAAGTACCTCTGGCGATTTTCTTTCTTTCTGCAGTTGATTTATCAGGAAAGGAAAGCTCAAGATGATTGAGGGTGATTGCTTTGCGGATTGGCACACAATAATAAGCGAAATCACCAATAAGACGGCCCAGGCGCAGCATCGTCAACCTCGGCAGACCGCGGATGAGAAAAAAGATGCCTATCAAAAGCTTATACTCTAAGTAATGTCGTATCTTTTTCAACTCTTGCTGATGCCTACTCTTTTGTTTTTGGAAAGGGGTGTGTCAAAGGCAATGAACTTACGACCGAAATACTAGCTCAATTTCACTGTATTTGCGAGTAGATAATCTTGCATGAGGATAAAGCCTCAATTCAAAACTGAAGTACGTCTATTATATCCGATCCTGCCGCCGCCCATATATTTGTGCTGTGAGAGAAGGACAAGACATTATAGTCTTACCGCCGCAAGCGACCAGAAAATATACAGCCAAGTTATCTTTGCCAGTTAAATCAAATGTCAGCTCAAGGCACAATTTAAGCCGGCTCTCACTCTGCACAGTATGTATATTGCAAGGGTCAAAATCGACCCTGTCCAGATTTACCTCATCCTCAAAAAAGAACTGATACAGATTCCCCGTTCCACCGGCGAATAGCCTGTACATTTGTAGCGGATCGGTGAGCGGGGCAGACTCCTGCCGCAGCACATACGCGGGAACTATTTTTTCGCTTTAGCGTACTCCTTGAACCGCTTAAACCATTCCTCTTTGGCGTCGGCCGGAAAGAAGGTTACAAAGGTTCCTATGCTGCGCTGCAACCCCGTCAGATCGATCAGAAAATCGTAGACCGCGTTGGCTGCCCCCAACTCGGAATTCAAGGCTTGATTCTGAGCATCGAGCAGGTCAATAATCGACTTGATACCCTGGACATAGGAGTCGGTAACAAGCTGCAGATTGTTTTTTGCAGCATCAAGGGCGTCCCGGGACAGATTGATTGACGGATAGGAAGCTCTCGTGTTGTTGAGCGACTGTAAAATCCGCTGACTAAGCCTATCCCGGGCATTGCTCCGTGCCGTTTTCAACTGCAGCAGCTCCTGCCGGTTACGGCCAAGTTTCGCGCTTTTTTGACCACCTTCGATCAGGGGCAGACTGGCAAAAACGCCCACCTGCCATTCACTGTCATCAAGACCGGTTATATCACTGTCCCGCTCTCCGGCTCCGCTGTTTGAAAACAGCTGTTGAAAATTCCCTTCCACTGAAAAGGATGGCAGCCAGTAATCGCGGCGCGCCCCGGTGATCAAACGTTCCTGGGCTGAAATTGCCGAATCGACGGCTTTCAGCTCTGGTGAGGCTTCCAGGCCTTCCGCCAGAACAAATGTTCTAAAGTCTTTAAAGTATAAGGGATTATGGACCATTTCATAGAACAGGCGGTCGCCGCCCTTGAGCAGCGGATCATTCAGGTCCGTTTCTTCGGCTATGAATTCTTCCTGCAGCGGCCGATTGATAATGCGGTTCAGGGCCTGCATCGCGTCAAAAGTTGCGGATTCCGCCTTCAGCACGATCTGTCGATCGTTGGCGAATTTGGTCTGCCAGCGATACAACTCGTCAGGGCCGGCAATACCAGAACTGAGCCTGATCTGGGCCCGCTCGAGGTTCGCCTGGGTTAGTTGCATGTTCTCTTTTTGTACCCGTTCGATGGTCTTTTTCCTCAGCACATTAAAATAAGAGGTCGAGGCTTCAAAGGTTATATCGAGCTTGACGCTATCCCGGTTGAATTCCCTGCCCGTCTGCGAATACTTTTCAATGGTGTAGCCAGTCCAGCTGCGATCAGAGTAAATTTCCTGGGAAAATGCCAGGTCGCCGGTCCAGATATTTTCGGGATTGGCGCCTCGGCTCGCTTCCGCCCGGTCATCGTCGATGGTCGATGCACCGGTTCCGATGAAGACTTGAGGCAGCAGTGGCGACCGCGCTTCATTCACCGCATAGGCACCGGCGGACACTTTCCGTTCGGCCACGGCCAGATCAAGATTGGCCGCAAGCGCCTCGGCGACGACTTCGGTCAGTGTCAACCTGCGCTCAATATCGTTCCGTTCTTCGTTGATAATCCTGGCTCCCGTCATGTAATCAAGACTTGGATAAACATTGATGGCCCTTGCCGTAGCCATATTGATAGCCAGTTTCTGGGCTTGGGAAAAGATGACCGGCAGGGCTCCCGGTTCCTCGCCAAGCAGAATTTCCTGAATATTGATGGCAACCTGACGAGCAAGTTGATCAACAGCATTCTGCTGCATTGTGGTGGCGAACATGCCGGCTTCCAGGTAATCGAATTCCGCCATCGTAAAAGAGGGCAATTTACGTTCATTCAAGCCTTTGGCCAACAAGGCAACCTCATCTCGGGAAAAACGCCACAGCGATCCGACCATAACCGAGTCGGTATCTGCCGGAATCCGGCTGAGCGCATCCTCGGCAGAGCCGATCACCGGTACCAGGTGCACGGTCATGGAATGTTCATTCGCCAGATAGCTCCCCAGTTTTCCGACGGCCGGCACCCCTTCTATATCTCTCTTATCGAGGAGCAGCGTCAGACGGTTAAAGTCGAAAAGGCGGCGGAAGGTAATGATTCCCTGGTCGAGAGGAGTACCGAGATCGATATAGAGCAAGTTCTTGACCCCGCTGCTGGTTCCGTCCAGTGGTGCCTTCTGCGTTTCTGAGTCGAAGATGAGTGGGGCCACAACCGGTTTGCTGAAATTTTTCCGCTCAACGGCGATTGTTGAACTGATAAAGCCGAGCATCAGGATCAGGTCGCAGTCAGGATCGGCAAGCAGCCGCTCGAAGGCTTGCTTAACCCCCTCCCGGGTGGAATCTGCCTCCAACTGCATATCGTCGGGAAAGAGTGCAGTAAACTCCCCGGCACCCATCTGTTGGATCTCGGACTTGAACAAACCTGCGAAATCAGGCGGAGATATGTTCGGGCCGTCGGTTATGATGCCGATCCGGAATTTGGGAAGATCCTGGCTCTGTGCATAAACAGCGGTACACAAAACAAAAAGCAGGCTCATCAATAATAACAGTGCATCCCTGATTTTCATTTGATCACTCCTCATGTGCTGGTTGAAAGAGACGGTATTTTGAAGAAGGTCGCATACAGGACTGGGACAAAAACAAGAGTCAGCACCGTCGCGAAACCGAGGCCGAAGACAATTGTGACCGCCATCGCCACAAAAAAGGCGTCCTGGAACAACGGAATCATGCCCATCATAGTCGTCAGGGCGGCCATCATGACCGGTTGCATCCTCGAGACGCCCGATTCGATAATGGCATCGAGGCCTTCCAAACCCTCCTTGATATTGAGATCGATCTGATCGATCAATACAATGGCATTCTTGATCAGCATGCCGGACAGGCTCATCAGCCCAAGCAGCGACATGAAGCCGAACGGCTGCTGCAGAAGCAGCAGCCCAACCGTGACGCCAATAATCGAGAGCGGCACGGTCAGCCAAATGATAAGTGGTTGTCTGAAGGCGTTAAAAAGAAATATGACGATGAGTATCATCATGCCGAAATAAAGCGGGATATTGGCCGCCAATTGCGTTTTTGAATCTGATGAATCCTCAGCTTCACCACCCCAGGCGATAAAATACCCAGGTTTACCTTTAAGTGGTATGATGTCGTCATACTTAATCGGTATTGTGCTCGCAGTGTACTCCTCTCCTTTATTTAACTTTAGTCCGCCATAGGTTTCAAGATCTACTCCGAGTGCTTGTTCTATTTCCGGTTTCAATGTATTAAAGAGCTCAGATGGCAGTCCGTGGCGGGTATCAAAATGTATTTTGATAAACGGTCGACGGTGCCAGCGAGAAACCCGGGCATTTTCCCAGGTTGTCTCCACGCCATTAATCACCTGCAGTATCGGTACTTCTTGCTGCGCTGACGGACTATATATCTGCAGTTCCTCCATGTCTTCCATTCTAGCCCGCTCACGGGCCGGTGCTCTGGCGATAATTGGAATCAGATCGATGCCCTCGCGGTAGATACCGGTTGTTGTCCCTGAAAAATTAGATTCGATTGCCGTGGCAACCATCGGTCGATCAATACCCAGTGCCCGAGCTCTATCTTCTGCGATAATTGGCTGAGGAAGTTTCATCTTCTCTCCCCATTCAGTCCTTACCGCCTTGGACATGGGATCTGCTTCAATGATTGCAATTGCGTCGTTCGCCATTTTGCGCAATTCTGCTGGGTCGGCCCCATTAATACGTAACTGGATTTTTCCACCTTCACCGGGCCCAAGCAGGAATTTTTTGGTATTAACAACAACATCTGGGAACATCTCTTCAAGATCATTCTGGATTTGTGGTAAGAGTCCTGCGATGATCTGGTGATCATCGACCGAAACAAGTATTGAGGTATAGTGGCTTGATGCATCGACCGGCACGGAATAAACCAGCATGAACCTCGGGTGCCCAGCTCCTATCGCAGAAGCGACCTGAGTGACCCCTTCAATTTTCAGCAGGTAATCCTCCATTTCAGCTACACCCTTTGCTGTCTCCTCGATATGTGTACCTTCCCGGAACTGACATTCAACAATGAATTGCGGAGTAGTGGAATTGGGAAAGAACTCGTTGCTGACGAAGCCAAAACCATAGAGTGAAACAGCAAACATAACGATAACAATTGCAATCGTTACATAGCGCGCTTTAATGGCAAGTGTTAAGAGCCCTCGGTAAACTTGATAGAATTTGCCGCCATATGGGTCCTTCTTTTCACCATCCTGCTGGCTGGCCTTTTTCCCGAGGACAAATGACTTGGTAATGAGTGGGGTCACCGTTACAGCTGTTAACCAGGACAGAGACAAGGAGATGAGGATAACATAGTAGAGCGATCGGCAATATTCACCTGTGCCGTTGTCCATTCCACCGATTGAGGCAAAGGCCAGGACCGCAACAACAGTCGCCCCCAAAAGCGGTGTCGAATTCTGTCCAACCACTTCTTTTGCTGCCTGCATGCCGTCCATCCCCTGTTCCATGCGCACCTTCATACCATCAACGACCACGATTGCGTTATCAACCAGCATGCCGAGGGCGATGATGAGTGCACCAAGAGAGATACGCTCCAGAGTGATCTGGTAGTAGCCCATGACCATGAATGTGGCGGCAATCGTAAGCAGCAGGATGAATCCTATAATGAGGCCCGAGCGCAATCCCATGAAAATCAAGAGAATCAGAATAACAATACCAACTGCCTCAAGGAGGTTGATTACAAACGAATTAACAGCCTTGGTGACCGCTTTTGATTGCATGGCTATTTCCGCCAGTTCCATACCAAGCGGGATCTCTCCTTGTAATTCTTCAATTCGCTTAAGAACCCCATCACCCATTGTGACAGCATTTCCACCGCTCACTGTGGAGATTGCAATTCCGATTGCGGGCGCTTTATTGAGCCGTAAAAGCTTTGCTGGAGGGTCGACATAATCCCGAACAACCGTCGCCACATCCCTCAGATAGATGAGTTTTCCCTCTTTGGAAGCAATAAAGAGATCATTGAAATCCTTTTCAGACTTGAAATCACCGGTTGGGTTAATGGCCATGTATTCAGGGCCGATTTTAATTTTACCGGCACTGACTGGTAGATTTTTTGCCTGCAGTGCATCAAATATCTGTTGTTTTGTGATGCCAAGCGAAGCCATTTTTGTCCTCGACAGCTCTACATAAATCGCTTCGCTCTGCTCTCCAAAGAAGGTGATTTTTTTCACATCGGTAACGACGAGAAGTTCGCGCTTCAGCAGTTCCGCCACATCTTTGAGCTCGGCAAAGGTGTACCCTTGACCGCTCAGGGCGAAGTAGACGCCGAATACATCGCCGAAATCATCATTGACAATGGGCGGTCCTGCCCCCGGTGGTAACTCAGGAATGACATCAAGTACTTTACGACGCATCTCATCCCAGACTGCAGGAAGTGCTGCTTTATCGTACTTATCCTTGATCTTTACTTTGACCACTGACAGACCCCGGGAAGAATATGATTCAACCCGTTTCAGTTGACCAAGCTCCTGCATCGCTTTTTCGATCTTCTCAGTAACTTCCTTTTCCACTTCCTCAGGAGATGCACCTGGATAAGGGGTTGCAATGACAGCATCCTTGATTGCAAACTCTGGATCCTCAAGGCGCGGTAAGTCCCTGTATGAAAGGTAGCCTAAAACCAGAACAACGAAAGTAAGCGTCCAGGTAATCACCGATTTATTAATGGAAAATTCTGCGATGTTCATGGCTTAGTTTCCTTCTCGCTGATTTTCCCAAGGGCGGACTTCTATACCATCCCGAAGCTTTGTCACCCCTGATATTACAATTTCCTCATCACCCTGAAGTCCTCCGGTGACGAGCGCATTTTCTGATCCCGCGAGATTCCCGAGTTCAATGGGTGTTTTTGTTACTGCCTTACTCTCCCTGTTGAAAACCCAGAGGTAATTCTTTCCATCGACATCATTGAGTACTGCAATTGCAGGAACTAATATATTGCTGTCACCTGAAGTACCTTCCTTTGACATCGCGGTTACTTTTGCCGTCATTCCGGGTAATATGTTTGCCTCCCCGGGCTGATCCATGACCAATACAACCTGGTAGGTCTGGGTTGCGGGGTCGGCATCGGTCGAAAATTCCTTGACCTTCAGCGAGTAGAGATTTCCCGGTACCGAGTCGAATTCCGCCGTGACTTCAATGTCTCCACCCTGTCTGAATTGCGCCATCATCAGCTCGGGAACATTTATCAGTATTTCGAGCTTGTCGATGAGCTGAAGATAGACGATCGGCTCTTTCTCTGTTACTTTCTGGAAATTCTCAACATAGCGCTTAGCTATCACGCCATCAAAGGGTGCTACCAGTGTTGTATCCTTTAGTGCATTCTGGGCATCCTCCAATTGAGCACGCGCCACATCGCGCAATGCACGATATCTGTCGAAATCAGCTTTTGAGACCTGTCGTTTGGAATACAGCTCCTTGTAGCGGTTATATTGCTGTTCGGCCTCGAGTCGCCGTGCCTTTGCCTCATTGATTGCAGTCTGGAAATCCCTGGGTAATATCTGAGCGATCAGATCCCCTTTTTCCACCTGCTGTCCTTCTACGACCGGTAGTTTTTCCAAGGGACCTGATACTTTAAAGGACAATTCGGAACGCCGCGCCGCTCTAACCTTACCGGGCAAGCTTATTTTGAGCTTTTCCTGCTCCGCCTGAACCTTGAACAGTTTGACCGGTTTTATTGGATCGGGCAGCTCTACCTCCTCTGCATTCTTGCAGCCTCCGAGTAAAAGGCAGAACGCCATCAGCAGAAAAAAACAATTGACGAACGATTTGTTCGCAAGTGGTTTGGGAAAAGACCTTGACTGGACCATATCGCCTCCAAATAAACGACATTGAACGGGTTTGACTTGATGGGCTTCATATTCAGGTAGCATCAGTACCATGCCTCCATGTTATTCGCTGCTGAAATATAAGAGTAATACGTCATTTTTCAGCGGTGATTTTTCTATTACAAAAACTACACCACTTTGAATAAAGGATGCGTATATGCACTTAATGATTTGATATGTTAAGATTAATACGAAAATTGAAGCGGAGCAAAGATCGCGGTAAAACACAAAGCAAAACACCAAATATGGTTTATGAGACCATATTTGGTGTTCCCGGCAGACCCTGGTCTTCTCATCATAAATTCTATCTCTAAAAACATCATACAATTTAATCGACGATCCCACGATAAATTACTGGTAGTTGATGGAAATTTCCCTTCAAAAGCAGTAATTCTAACTGGAGGTAGAAATATCTCACTTGACTATTATGGGTTAAAAGAGGATGGCACAAAAGACCCTGATGCATTTAAGGATATGGAGATTTTATTAAGACATCCAAGATCTGAAAACACAAATGTACGCACGGTAGGGGATAGCGCTGCAGGATATTATACTGGACTCTCCCTATATAGTGATAACAAAAAATTGAATCCGTGGTTCGCCTACAAATCACAGCAGACTGATGCTCAAAAAGCGCTCGCAAAACTGAAATCATTTCCCGATTTTCAGTACTATTATAATAAATCAAGAGATTTTTTGAATAATGACTTGATAAAGGCAGAGGTCCGTCTGGCGCACGAGCTCGGCAATTTTGTCAATACAAATGTTGTTGAAGGTTTTCAAGAAAACTTGAACAAAAACATGAATTCTATTGTCGGAATTCTTGACCGTTTTTTTAAAGAGAATAAAGATTCAAAACATCTCCGCATAGTCTCTCCATATTTGTTTCTTGCTAAATTTACCAATTCGTCTGATGAGGTTATTTATGACGAACTTGATGATATAAAAAAATGGCTCGATGAGGACCCGGAAAGAAAATTGACAATTATCACCAATTCAGTCATGACCAGCGATAACTTTTTTACTCAATCTGTAATCGATATGGATATGGCTCCGCGATTATTGTTGCCTCCTGAGTTCATTGAGAAGTGGCAAAACCTTAGTCCCCAAGATGAACTTCAATCTGAACTAGTGAAGAGCGATGACTGGCGTACTTTCATCAACAATCCAAGGATCAAAATTTACGAAACGGGAAGACTGGATGCTACTTTGCTAGGTGGAGATAGTGACTACGGGAAGTTGCATGCAAAGTTTCTCTTCGCTGAAAATGTCGGGTTTATAGGTACAACAAATCTCGATTATCGTTCACGTCTGTACAACAATGAAATGGGTTATTTTTTCAAAAGTCCGGAACTCCATGCGCAACTAGATGAAATATTTCAAGGTTTAAAAAGAAATTCATATCTCTGGGGTACAGAAGAGTGGTTAATGATGAGAAACAAAATGATGGATGTTTCAGGGATTAAAGGTCGTTCCGCCAGGAAACAGAGAACTACTTTTACTCGAATCATGAAGACAGGCATATTATGGCTACTCTAGGAGACTGTCGGACATTAGCTGATTTCTCTCCTCAGGTCGAAGCGCTTTCAGAGAATCAAGCACAGCCATATGGTTGATATCGGAGTCTGCGCTTACCTGTGAGCATTGATTTTCTGGAAATAACGCTGATATGGGGGAAAGGGCATTGTCCGACAGACTCCTAGCACCTTACAAATGAATACAATTTGTTTGTAATCCTCAAGAGCTGGCACCCGATAACGATTGCATGAGAAGCTTGTCACGACCGTAAATATCATTATAGAAATACAGCTCCCCATCTTCCAGGACACTGGCAGTACGATACAATATAAATATCGGCATTGGCTGGTCCAGGGTGACCACCTGCCGCTTGCCGGTTGCAACGATATCATTGACGCGCTGAACACTCCAGCCTTTTTTCTCTCCGCCCAGCACCCACGCCGCCATTTCTGCAGGACGAGCCATTCGTATACAACCATGGCTTAGCGCCCTTTTATCCCGCTTAAACAGATTGTGGCTAGGGGTATCATGCAGGTAGACGTTATACTTGTTTGGAAAAATTAGTTTTAAGGTACCAAGAGCATTGTTTGGCCCAGGATCCTGGCGAACATGATACTGATCCATTTGCTTTTCCGACACTGTACTCCAGTCAATAGTCGCAGGGTCCAGTTCCACTGCATCTGATTGCCAGCCTTGAAAAATCCGCATGTTTTGTTTTTGCAGATAGTTTGGGTCTTTTTTTAACCTGGGAAGAGTTTCATTGCGGGCGATGCTCGGCGTAAGATTCCAGTAAGGATTAAAGACCACGTATTTAATGGTATCGTTGAACACAGGAGTTTCATGATAATTTTTTCCAACTATGACAGGCATGGAGATGTCGAATTTCCCTGGCCTACCTGCGATCACTTCGAATGCTGCAATATTGACAGCAACCATTTGCACATTGTTTTGCCTCTTCAGCCACCTATAACGCTCCATATTAATGATTATCTGTTGGATTCGTGATTCTACAGGCACATTCAGTGCCAAAAGAGTCCGCCCACCAATGATTCCATCTGGGGACAAATTGTGTCGTGTCTGGAATTTTTTGACAGCATCCATCAAATGTTGATCAAAAACTGTACTCTCCGTGTTCTTCACGATCAACTCTCCGGTTATTGCCAATCGTCTTCTGAGAGATTTAACACGCGAGCCAGCCTTACCTGGCTTCAACACTTCTCCTGCAGGGACAGACGGCCAGCCACCTGCGGATACAATCATTCGATACTCAGCCAATTTTTTTTGCAAAAGTTTGTATTGTAAAAATGGTGGTGCTTGATTCACCAGAAAAGTTTTAATGTCCTGGGTCTTGAATGCAGTTTGAAAAACTGCTTTCCAATCCACCTCTACATCTCTGGCGGTGGCAAACAGTTCGGGATCAATCTGACGCGGATCGAGACCACCTTCACGTTGATCGGCCACATAGCGAACCATTCCTAAAGTCAGAACAATATCCAGACGAACCAGACTCGCGGTGTCGTCGCTCTTCCAGAATTGACTGATGTTGTTGACTAAATACCTAGAAGGATTGAGACCATGTTTATCGGCATCTCTTAGCACTGCAAATATATCTTTGGCGCGTTGGCTTGGTTTACCATTCGTTATCCAGAACGGCTGAAAGCCGTTATTGCGATAAATATCGATGAGAATTTTATCGATTTTATCAGAACTTCTTCCATGGATGTTCAGCTTGAGAGACGTAGCTGGCCCCATTTTAAGATACTGACCCAACATATCTCTTGTTGGGTCCATGGCTGAATAACCAGAAGAACACATCATCAATGTGAATAAAACAATGAATACTACTGTCGATTTTTTAAATGTCGTCAAATGTATCACCTTTGTCAGTCGTTTTTCTGGGAGAAGTCATTTTTCAAATCATCCAGAAGTGTACTATAAGTACATGGGTTTTCAAGAAAAGAGGGATGAGATTTCTGAGTTGGATATTACTGGTATGATGAATTTTTCGCTCATCACAGGGTAAGGATCTTTGGTGAGTTCAGCCGCGATAATGTGAGATAAATTGACACCTGAAGCACCGTCTTCATATATATTTTTGTTTTCAAACAAAAATATACAGAGAATTGCACCTTACCAAGTTCTAAACCGGCCAGTGTCGAGATGGATAAAATCGGATTTTGCGTAATATCCGACGCCCCCGTCCCGCATGGCACATGCAACAGTCCTGAGTTTTTTAGTTGGTACATCGGACAACCTGATGTCGATCGCCCTGCCTTTCATATGGAGACTTTTTTTTGCTACACCGCTGCTTGCGTTATGGAGTTTTGTGTTAGTAACTGGTGAGCGGTATGCGGATATCACCTCAAAGGTGCCAGAACTGTCAACTTGTCTCTGGAGACGGCACAGCATACCAATTAACCGGGTATCTATAGGATGGATATCTCCTGTTCGGAAGTCCCGAAGGAAGTGGTATAATTCTTTTGTATTACCCGGCCTGAGTGTTTTTAAATTGAAATTAAGATATAGAGTTTCACCAGTGTGAGTATGGTAAAAGGAAAGGGAGTGATATTGAGATCGAGAAGCCAGGCTTTTGAAGGGTGACGCAATAAATATGCCTGCTACGAGTCCCGCAGAAGCTGATATGAATCTGCGTCGCGAAAGGTTGGTGATGTTCAATGGAAAACTCATGCAATTATTAATTTACATCTATTTGAATGCTTATAAACATTTGTCAACATACCAAAATGTCAACTAAATTTGATATCTCATGCACAAATGTTGTTATTAAAGTGTATAACGTCCCCGTTGTCAACATCTAAGCGCGGTTTGAGTATCGGGGTCTTTCTCACGATGGTAAATCAAATAAAACATTTTTATTTTTTGTTATGTTTAGTCCTCAAATAAGAAAAAAAGAATGACAGGAAAGACTACTATGAAAGACATTGTGAAACCAGCTCGAAAAAAGCGGAGGATCAGCGAGACCGCTAATGGCAGGCTATATGTATACACTTCATTGTCCGCTGCTTTAAAAACGGCAGATCCTAAGAATGCTCACGATCGATATTACTGCTTCGAAAACCGCATCAAAGTTAAATAGACTGGAAGGAAGCGGGTGAAATTAACTCAGGCTTGTCAATCCTGGTTTGCGCACAATTTGCAAATTAGAACAGTTATTCTATTTTGAAAATAACTGCTTTCCCAGTGTCAGAATTCCTATTCTTACCAATAAAACATGGTAGAGTTTTTGATACGTATACTCTGGAAGCATCAATATTTTAAAATGCTCCATTTCAGGCAAGTTTCTTAGGCATGATGACAACAATCAGCAAATACGAAAATTTTTAAAGCACAGCAGATTTCTTGAAATACGACGGTTGTTTTACTGGTTGCTATTGTAAGACAATTTTAATTGTTTTACTATTATTGACCATATGGAAACGAAAGAAATTTTCTTTTTTATGGAACTAAAATAACGTTGTTTCTTCGGGAAATATGGTTTTTTCATCGATCACTTTTTTGTTCTTCTTTCTGCCTGGGGTGGTTCTTCTATATTGGCTTGTGGGTAGGACGAGGCGAAACCTTCTTCTTTTAATTGCCAGTCTGCTTTTTTATGCATGGGGGGAAGGCATTTACTTGCTGCTCATGCTCGCGTCCATCGCCATTAATTATGTTCTAGGGCGAGCTATTCACGTATACCAATCAACGTTCTCCGGCCGGTTTCTTTTTGTTTTAGCGGTAGTCCTCAACCTCAGCATTCTTGGCTATTTCAAATACGGTCATTTTGTAACTGAAAATATCAACCACCTTCTTGGATTTTTTCAGTTCCCGTTGATCAACCTTAATCCAATTCGTCTGCCCATTGGAATTTCCTTTTTTACTTTTCAGGCTCTCTCTTACATCATAGATGTGTACCGACAAAAAATTGAACCACAAAAAAAAATCATCAATCTCGGGTTATACATAGCACTATTCCCACAACTACTTGCAGGGCCTATTGTCCGCTACCATGATATTGCAGCACAGCTAGCAAGGCGAACGGTGACAACACAGGTGTTTGCCACAGGAATTCAGCGCTTTTTATTCGGCCTGAGCAAGAAGGTATTGATCGCAAACCCAATGGGTGTAATAGTTGACCAGATATTAGCTCTTCCGGGATCAGAGTTAACTGCACCTGTAGCCTGGTTGGGAATATTTTGTTTTACCTTGCAGCTGTACTATGATTTTTCAGGCTATTCGGACATGGCGATAGGCTTAGGCAAAATGTTTGGTTTCCATTTTCTTGAGAATTTCAATTACCCATATATATCACGGTCAATGAGTGAATTCTGGAGAAGATGGCATATATCATTAGGTACCTGGATCCGCGATTACATATATTTACCACTAGGTGGCAACCGACTTGGAGAGGTTCGCACCCAGATTAATCTGTTTTTTGTCTTTTTCCTTTGTGGCCTATGGCACGGTGCGAGTTGGAACTATGTGATCTGGGGCGTATACAACGGTATCTTTATCTTAATTGATCGCACCCGCATTTCAGATTTTCGGCGTAAGCTCTGGTTTCCGTTGCAAATTATACTCTTGTTGCTGATATGGATGTTCGGTATGGTGATCTTTCGCAATCCTACTTTATCTGCTGCAAAATATTATTTCCTGGTAATGATCGGTATGGGTGGAGAATCAGCATCCACGTATTCTGCCTCTATTTACCTTAACAGCAAGGTGCTATTAGAGATCTCAATAGGAGTTCTTCTTGCTATGCCTGTCTATCCAGCATTAGGCAAACTCCGTCAGAAAATTTCAGAGAGAATACCTGAACCAAGACAGTATATTTTAGATCTATCAGTCCATGTATCACAGCTTTCCATAACCATCGGCCTGGTATATTTCACCTGCATCAGTCTCGCCTCTGGAGTCTATAACCCTTTTATATATTTTAGATTTTAGAACTCATGAACTCTAAAACGCTCAATATCATTTTTCAAAAAATTAATATAACCATTTTTTTTGTTGTTATCTTTTCGCCCTGTCTTTGGATGATATTCGACCAAAAAAACGTTTTTTCCTTTACTGAAAAAAGACAGCTTGCCCCATTCCCTCCAATTCCAGGGAGTTTCTTTCAGGCCCAAAAGTTTTTCTCAGACATGGACAATTATCTCAATGATCATTTCGGATTTCGTGAATGGATGGTCTATAGATACCAGAGAGAAATCGGGAAACGATTTAGTGATGTCGAACGTCTGACGAAAGTCCTGAAAGGCATAGATAACTGGTATTTCTACACAGGGGATAGCTTGTTAAATAGCATGTTAAAGGACTTTACCGGCAAGCGATTACTGAGCGACAATGAATTAAGAGAATGGGTCGAAGCGTATAGAGTTAAACAGAGCTGGCTTGAGAAACAGGGAATCCAGTATCTGTTTATCGTGCCGCCAAATAAAATGACTGTTCATGGAGAATTCCTGGGAGAACCCTGGATTGGCCAAAAAGGCAGGACACGGTTTTCACAAATCAAATCTATATTGCAGGAGAGTGACAAATCAACACTCCTGGATCTCTCCCCGACATTGATCACAAAAGGGCATGACGAAAGCCTCTATTTTAAGAGTGATACACACTGGACACAATATGGTGCTTATCTTGGCTATCTGGCCATAGCCGAAAAAATGGAATCACTCTTCACAAGTAGTCGTTTTAAAAGAGACTTTACTTTCTCAAAAACTATAACACGGACATGTGAAAAAAAGAAAAACAACTGCGGAGATTTGTCAAACATGATCCTCGATTATGACAGTTTTGATGAGTCCTTTAAGGTTGTTGATGAGTTTTCCAGTTGTGCCGCATCTCAAAATTTTGACTATAAATTCAGCGATATCGATATTACCGCTCCAACACCCTACATAGCCAAAAGTTGTCGGACAGGAGATTTAAAAGTGCTGGTCTTCAGAGATTCCTTCTTTGAAGCTCTGGAACCATATTTTTCAGAGAATTTTAAAGAGGTTATATATCTTTGGAAAGATTATGATCAAAAAAACATTGAGGAGCTGCTCGCCGTATTTAAACCTGATATTGTTATTGAAGAAAGAGGCGAACGTCGGCTTTAAACGCAGTGGTTTTGTCTATAATTTTTTTTACTTAGAGAATCCCTTTTGTTTTCTTTTAGCACCCCACAAGGGGATATAAGTACCATGGTGATAGAACCTACAACATAATTTCAAAAGACATTCCTCGGTGTCTTGTTTTTTCTTACAGAAGTTCAGGAGTAAGGCACTAAAGAGACCTGAGAATGTTTTTCAGCAATTTACACATATGCACTATTTAAATTCATCAAAAAGTGAATACAGATCAGATATCGATGGTATAAGAGCTCTTGCTGTACTCTCTGTATTTTTCTTTCATCTTCAGCCGAGTCTGCTGCCAGGTGGTTTTTTAGGCGTGGATGTGTTTTTTGTGATCTCCGGGTACCTGATCACTGGTATTGTATTACGTGAAAACCATCTCCATAAGTTCTCATTCATCCACTTTTACGCTCGGCGAGTAAAGCGAATCTTCCCGGCATTGTTCGCAGTTCTCCTGCTGTCGGCGTTTGTTGCCACTTTTTTGCTGCCGCCCGAAACATACGCCAATTTTATGGCATCCGCAAAATACGCCTCAGGTCAGCTGGCAAATTTTTTCTTTTCCCGGAAGGTTGGCTATTTTAACGAGGGTTTTTCAGGTCAGCCTCTTCTGCATACCTGGTCACTGGGGGTAGAGGAACAGTTTTATCTTTTCTGGCCACTTTTGATCTATTTCTGTTTTTGGCTTTTTAATAAACCAAACATTTCACAAAACAGTCGGACAAATGCAAAACAACTGGTTAAATCTGCTATTGAAGGATCGATTTCCTGGGAAAGGGTCATAAGCAGCGCCGTTAAACGGACTATCAACAAAAAAATTGCAGGAGTTATGCTCTTGTTATCTCTGGTTTCCTTTATGGTTTGTTATGCTCTGGCAGGAACAAACTATAATTTAGCGTTTTATATGTTTTATACCAGGGCGTTAGAGTTTTGCATAGGTGGCTTGATTTCCTTGAGAATCTTGCCGGACCCTGTATCAAAGGCTTCAAATAACTTTATCGGTGCACTGGGAGTCTTACTGCTCTGTTATAGTTTTTTGTTTATTAAAGAGGAGTATTTAGGGCTGTCATTTCTTCAGTTTGGTGTACTTCTGCCGTGCATTGGCACTGCACTTGTCATCCATTCCAATTCGAAGAAAAGTATAATAAATAAAACCTTAGCAACAAATATTCCCGCCTGTATCGGAAAGATTTCCTATTCGCTCTATCTTTATCACTGGCCAGTAATTATTTTTTGGAAGCTTTACAGTAATACAGATGAGATAAGCATATTTCCCTCTCTGGGAATCATACTCGTGTCGTTTCTTCTTTCCATCTTAAGTTATCTGTTTGTCGAACAACCCGCGAGGAGGTCGACATTCCCAGATCGGTGTGTCCTTGCTCTCGCCAGTGCTGTAGTTGTCGTTTTTGCGGTTTCATTTGGAAATCTTGAGAACTATGCGACTGCCTCCTGGCGTATCACCAGCTATGTTAATGAAACGTCCCCTCCGCCCGGACTCTATTCTTCTGGATGCCATAAGGAGGTGAAAGATGGGGGAAAATATTATACATGTACTGAGCCCAACGATTCGGAACACCCGGTTGTTGCACTTATTGGTGACAGTCATTCTCCTCACTTCCTCTATTCTGTGACAGCTTGGGCTGAAAAAAACGGTTTTGACGTTGAATTTAACAGTTTTGCTGCCTGTCCTATCATGCTTGGAGATATCCACATTGAAAGCGTGTATGGAGAAGAACATGACGAGGTATGCAGACGCCGGATATCTCGCCTGCATACTCAAATTGTTGACGATCCCAGGGTCGAAATTGTACTGCTGGCTCATCGCTTCGACCTCTTTCATACAGGCATAGCGTATTCGAATAAAGACAAAAGAATGATAACATTTACAAACAATGAAGGTATAGAAGTCAAAGATCACACCAGCTATTACCGTTCCCAGTTAGCAGGAACTCTCGATAGGATCAGGGAAAAGGGGAAAGAACTGATCATATTGAAACAGGTACCTATGTTTGATGGTGCAAAAGATTGCGACTGGGAACCGCGTATAAAAAAGCTTTTGGGAAAAGAAAGAATATGCAATTTTGATACTGCTTTTATCAACAAATGGCAACAACCCAGCATTGACTTTATAGATGAGTTTGCTGCAACTTATAACGTAGCTGTTTTCGATCCTGTTCCTTTTTTTAATGGCCCGTTGCATTATGGAATAAATCTCTACAGGGACAGCGATCATTTGAATATTTATGGGAAACAATTTCTAGTGCCGCATTTTGTAAAAGTAATGGATGAAATAATGGCAGATAAAAAGGAAAAAAATATGGCTGATACTGCCTTATTATCTGCGAACAAACCTCGTTAAAGGTTATTGGTTATCATGATAATGTGATTTCACGAATCACCCTCGGTCCAGGGGGCCGGCTATGACGCGTCCTTTGGATTTGCTGGTTAGAAGGTATGCACTATTCACTAGGTACAGCCTCCTCCGACTGAGGATTACACAGACGAAATAAGTGAATTGGTAGAAGAGGCACATGCAATATTCAATGCAACTACAGTTTCTGAGGTAATGGATATGGGGGACAGGCAATCACAAGAAGATTTCCTGAATAAAACTTATAACAATCCAGGAGTTGAGGCGATTAACAGCTATCTTGACGTAGTAAAGCGGTTGAGGCGTGCCACTTATGGTGGGTGGGGCTACCTCGCCCCTTGATTTTAAGGCCATTACCCTTAAATTTTGAATGAGCAGCATGTTTTTCACCTTTACCTCCGGAGGTATCATCAATGGTCAAATTCGCAGAACTCTCACCAGACAAACTCTTCTTCGACGACAACGGTATTACTTTCGTCTTAGATAGAAAATCTGACAGAATGTTCCGGGTAGACTCAGACATCGTCGGCGAAGTCTCTGACCGCATCACTAAACTCAAGATCCTTATGGAATCTTCTGTAATGGAAGAGAGCAAAACCTTGAATTTTATGGCCTTAGAAGCATCACCGGTCCGGGCCAGTTCTGCCGCTGCCGAATAACCCTGCTGCATAAGACCATCAAGACCAGATATAACCTGCTCCTTTGTTCCAAGACACTGTTTACGGTGGGGTTGGTACTCTCAACTAGCCCGTATTTCTCACCAGCAAAGATGATTACATATTCAAGAAGCACCCCAGTGAACTATAGTACTCTATGTTTGCTGGGGTAGCGACGCTGCAGGTAAGCGAACGCAGTGAGACTCCGGATGTGATCATATCTGCTGGCCTTTGGTGAACATTGTGTAATATTTCCCGTCAAATCGAACGGGTGGCAAGTTGTTACAATGAAAACACTTTCAGAAAATTGACACAATGTTCATGAGAAATGCGGGCTAGTACCCGCTTGAGGGGTATAAGTGCCTTGGTGGTTACTTTAAGTTTCTAATTTCAAAGCACTCTCCGGATTTCTTGTTTTCTATGACAGGTTTTCAAGAGTAAGGCGCTAACCTGAAAAGGTGATCTTGCAACACCAAATACGGTTTGCAGAACCATATTTGGTGTTTTTTTATTTCTTGTCAAATCTGCACTTTTATTATTTTCCTGATTTCATTCAAAAAAATCCAGTGATTAAGGATTAAACAACGCATGCTTATAGATGGCATGGCGTTTGCAATATCAATCGTGGGCCGCAATCCAATAAAGGGCAAAGCTACGAACGATATGTCGTTATGTTCGATCTGCTTTGGTGTGATACCATCGTGGCTTTATTAGTTATTACACTCACCAGATTATGAACCTTTCCATCCCTTTTTGAGATACAAACGTATCACATGGCAAATTCTCTGTTATTTTGCACAACAGAGTTTGGGTTGTAATCGAAAACATTTTCTACAGGAGATCATTATGGCTAAGAAAAAAGACAAAAAGAAAGATGATAAGAAAAAGAAATGCGACAAGAAGAAATGTAAGAAAAAAGACGTGAAAAAAGGGAAAAAAAACAAGAAAGGTAAAAAGAAATAAGATAGCTTGATAAGTTCCAGGCTGCTGTTCTCTGAGTAGCCCTTTTCCGGTAATTGCTAATTTAAAATTATAGACCTCGACCTGTTGTAGTCAACATGACGCAGATCGAGGTCTATCTTGTAACAATTGTCGTAGTGGTAGGCTTTAATAACTACAAGTGCGGAAGGAGTAAC
>CAXMTO010000149.1:0-3480 GCA_964196355.1 uncultured Myxococcota bacterium | reverse complement strand
CCGTATGCATTCTGATGAAATGCAGGAGATTGATTCATGTGGATCGGGTGATATTGTAGCTCTTTTCGGTATTGATTGTGCGTCAGGAGATACCTTTACCGCAGGGGAAATTTCATGCTCCATGACCTCCATGCATATTCCTGAGCCTGTAATCTCTCTTGCTGTAATTCCAGTCGATAATAAAGCGCAGATTAACATGTCTAAGGCCTTGAATCGCTTTACTAAAGAAGACCCGACGTTTAGAACATATGTAGATCATGAGACAGGAGAGACAATTGTCTCCGGTATGGGCGAATTGCATCTTGAAGTGTATGTCGAACGAATGAAGCGCGAGTATAGCGCAGTCGTAGAGGTCGGTGCACCGCAGGTTGCATATCGTGAAACTATCTCCCAGCGGGCCGAGTTTAATTATACACATAAAAAACAGACCGGTGGATCTGGGCAGTTCGGCCGTGTAGCGGGGTATCTTGAGCCGCTTGAAGAGGGTGACTACGAATTTGTTGATAAGATTGTCGGAGGTGTTATTCCGCGTGAATTCATCGGGGCTTGTGACAAAGGCTTCAAGAAGAGTCTTGTAAAAGGGTCTCTCTGCGGAGCAGCAATAACCAGCGTGAGATGTGTTATCAACGATGGGGCATATCACGCAGTCGACTCCTCAGATGTAGCCTTCCAGCTAGCTTCGGCAGGTGCGTTTAGAGAAGGGTATCTTAAGGCCAAACCGATGATTATGGAACCTATCATGAAAGTGGAGGTAGAAGGTCCTTCCGAGTTTCAGGGCTCCGTTATGGGCAGCATTAATCAGCGACGAGGTATGATTATTGGTACCACAGAGGAAGGAATGTATACCGTAATTGAAGCGGAAGTGCCATTGTCTGAGATGTTTGGTTATTCCACCACTCTTCGCTCTTTGACTCAGGGCAAGGCCGAGTTCACCATGGAATTTTCGACCTTCAAGCCAGTGCCCAAGAGTGTAGGTGAAGATTTAATCAAGGCATATCAGGACGAGAAGAAGAAGTCTTGATATTATTGATGCTAGGTACTACAAATTAAAAGGGCCGATGTTTCCGAGAGGATTGGCCTGTTGGCTGCATTGAGATGCAGGCAAATAAGGAATATAAAAAAGGTGAACAGCCATGGTAAACAACGATTTGATAGTTAATAATCCCCTCCGGGCTCTCGGCCTGGAGGAGAAAGCGGGGACAGGAGTTCAGAGCATGGGGTTGATTATGTCCCGAGCCGGACTTGGAAAGACCGCTATTCTGGTACAATTTGCTCTTGATTGCATATTGCAAGGCAACAAGGTACTTCATGTCTCGATAGGAGAAAGCGTCGATAAAACAAGGGCGTGGTACGACGATATTCTCTCTTTATTGACCGAAGGTGAGAAAATTGAGATGATTCCCGGGATCATGAAAAATCGTATGATCATGACTTTCAAGGAGAGTGCTTTCAGCAAAGCTATTTTAGAAGAACGCCTTGATGATCTGGTCCAGCAGGATATTTTTCGACCTGAATGTTTGATTGTTGACGGTTACGATTTTGAGAGTAATGACAAAACATCACTCGAGGAGCTCCGCAATTTTATGGATGATCGCGGCCTGAAGATGATATGGTTTTCAGCTACCAGCCATCGCGGTGATGACCGTGTAAGTGAGGATGGTGTTCCGGCACCCTGCCATGATGTTGCCTCCCTTTTTGAAACTGTTCTGCTGATTAAGCCGGCGGGTGATGAAATGGAACTGGCTATAATGAAATGTGATTCAAGCGCAGTGGACCCCAGTGCCACACTGACCCTGGATCCCTCAACTATGCTTGTCAAGAAGAGATGAGTTGGTTGCTTCTCACGTTTTAGAGCGTGATGAGAGAATATAAAAAGGCGGGGTGCTCTTGAGCATACCGCCTTTTTCGTTTGTATAGGGGAGGGGGAAAATGAAATTCAGACCCTGCATTGATCTGCACAATGGTCTAGTAAAGCAGATAGTTGGCTCGACACTCAACGACGATTGCCCGGATCAGGTCAAAACCAACTTTTCGACGGATAAATCACCGGCATGGTTTGCAGAACTCTATTGCTCGGATAATCTTGTTGGAGGGCACGTGATTAAGCTGGGACCTGGTAATGAATCTGCCGCAGAGGAAGCACTTGCCGCATGGCCGGGAGGGATGCAGATCGGCGGTGGTATTACGGCTGAGAATGCTGGCAGGTGGCTTGACAGGGGGGCTTCCCATATTATTGTCACTTCGTATGTGTTTACAGATGGGCGAGTAGATGAAAAGAGGTTGAAGGATCTTGTTAAAGTTGTTGGCCGCAATAGACTTGTTCTTGATCTGAGTTGCAGGAAGAGCGGTGAGTATTACCATATTGTCACTGACAGATGGCAGAATTTTACAGACGTCCAAATTACAGCTGAAACTCTTGGAAAGCTGTCAGAATCATGTGACGAATTTCTTATCCATGCGGCTGACGTTGAAGGCAAATGTGATGGAGTCGAAGTGGAGCTTGTGAAAAGACTTGCTGACTGGTGTCCGATTCCGGCAACGTATGCTGGAGGAGTCAGGGATGTCGCCGATATGAAGTTGATAGAAGAGGTCGGAAAAAACAGACTTGATGTAACCATCGGCAGCGCTCTTGATATCTTTGGTGGAAAGACAATTTCCTACGAGGATGCAGTTTCCTTCTGCCAGAGAGGGGATAATCACAAGTAAGATTCTGTTATCGGTTAAGATTCTTGACCTGATGTTGATCTTTGGATACAATGACAGTAGGGTGACTATTTGAATATTTCATCGTGCAACAACTCGATTATTCAAGGGAAATTATGGAAAAAACTAAGGCGGAGCAGAGAAAAAATATTGAGAGATTTATACGGCGGATGCCAAGCCTCTCCACGACTTTAGGCAAAGTTATGGAAATATGCAGTCGCACAGATGCGTCCCCTAATGAACTCAATAAGGTTATTTCACTTGATCCGGTTTTAACCGGCCAAGTCTTGAAATTGATCAATTCAGCCTATTACTCTCTTGTCAATAAGGTGACTTCTCTGACTCGGGCAATCACTATGCTCGGTATGAACACTGTGAAAAATATTGCCCTGAGTACTGCAATTATTCGCACAATCTCAGGTGCTAAAAAATCGAGGGCATTGCCCACCTCGAAATTTTGGGCGCATTCCATTGGGGCCGGGGTCAGTGCCCGGCTGCTTGGGGAGGTAAAAGGAATTCCCCCCATGGAGCGGGAAGAACTGTTTCTTGCTGGACTTCTGCACGATCTTGGTAAAGTCCCCTTTGGTGATGAATATAGTGGGGTGCTTAAAGTGGCCAAAGTTGAGCAGCTGCCCCTTGTTCAGGTAGAACGTGATCTTATGGGTATCGATCACCAGGAAGTGGGCTCAATGATCGCTGAAAAATGGAAACTTAATACTGTTATTACAGAATGTATCACCAGTCATCACGAAACTAAAACATTGACTGGAGATCTGG
>CAXMTO010000148.1:0-11510 GCA_964196355.1 uncultured Myxococcota bacterium | reverse complement strand
AAGTGGTGGTGTTGAATTCTTAAAAAAGTTGAGTGAAAAAGCATCACGGTATAATGGTTTCAGCCTGATCATTGGGGATGGAGATAACCTTTTTTATTTCAACAATCAACAGAACAATATCAAACTTCTTTCGCCTGGTTTTTATGGCTTAAGTAACCATTTTCTTGATACTCCCTGGCCAAAATTGAATCGAGGAAAGGACCTGCTGAAACCAGTTATGGTCGACACGGATCATGTGGATCCGGAAAAAATATTTGCCCTGCTTAAAGATGATCAACGTCCCTTGGATGCACTCCTTCCTGATACAGGAGTAGGACTTGAATGGGAACGACTTCTGGGATCGATTTTCATTGTCAGCCCGGAATATGGCACAAGGTCTTCCGCTGTAATTACAATCGGATATGACGGAGAAACCATTTTTACTGAAAAGACATATAACAGTAGTAAAAAAGAACAATCTGGAACTGTTCAAATTTCCTATGACACGGTGTAAATTTGGCGCCTTGATGAATAAAAGAAGAAAATGCTAGAAAATACCTCGAAAAATAGTGAACTGGAAACAGATTACCCAAGAAGTTTTGGCGGGCGTGCCTGGAGCCTGGTCAGGGCGGAAATGAGTTTGTCGGGTTCGAAGTAGTGCTGCAGAAGAGAGCGGTTCTCCAGGAGGACGGTCCGCGACTTTTCTGCAATTTTCTCTGCCTGCGGGATGTACCCGTATTCAAGTTTTATGTATACCCCGGCTGCCCTGATCAGAGCTTGAAGGGTCTCTTTCATGGCACCTTCAGCTGTGTACCATGCATGTTCCAGTACCTCGTGCATTTCAAAGAAGAGTTCCAGATCCCAGAGTATCAGGCCGCGATGAATCGGATCTTTTTCCCCTGTCTCAATAGCTGTAAGAGCCTGTGTGTATAGCAGGGATCGCTCTTCAATATAATCGGAACAATAGCGTGGTAGTTTCCTTTTCTGGTATTTATTAAAAAGAGAGAGAAGAGACTCGCCATTCTCCGTCTCGATTGCCTCTGCCAGGCCACTGGAGAGTCTGTTCCGGATATCTCGGCTGAGCCTGTCCTCGAAGGGATTGAAATTTGAAATTTCTACCATATCTATCGACTGCAGGATTTTATTGACGACGGTTTTTAAGACTGAAATAGAGTACCGGTACAGCCATCCGGCTGACCAGAAGTGAAGCTATCTCACCAAACATCAGAGAGATAGCGAGGCCCTGGAAAATCGGATCTGCGAGGATCACGGAGGCACCAATAACAACGGCAAGGGCTGTCAACAGCATCGGCCGAAAACGGATGGCACCTGCATCAACCACTGCCTTTGCAAGTGGCTCGCCTTCTCTTATGCGCAGCTCGATAAAATCGACAAGAATGATAGAATTACGAACGACAATACCGGCACCGGCCATAAAACCGATCATCGAGGTTGCGGTAAAAAAGGCACCGAAGCCCCAGTGTGCTGGAAGAATACCAATAAGCGAGAAGGGGATCGCTGCCATAACAACCAGAGGGGTGAAGTAGTTTTTAAACCATCCAACCATGAGCATATAGATGAGGACCATAACAACACAAAAGGCAAGTCCCAGATCCCGGAATACCTCAAGGGTTATGTGCCACTCCCCATCCCACTTCATCGAAGGTTCGGATTCTGAGAATGGCTGGTTCAAATTATATATTTTAACCTGTTCCTCTCTGCCTCCAAAGTCGCGTCCGTCAAGTTCTGCAAGTCTTTTGTTCATCTCAAGGATTGCGTAGACAGGGCTTTCCACCAGGCCAGCCACATCTCCGGTGACGTAGATCACCGATTTCAGGTTTTTCCTGTAAATTGGCTGTTCGACTTCCTGCTCCGAAACATGGACAAGTTCACGTAAAGGGACAAGGGGAGATCCAGGATGCGTTTCAGATCTGAGTGAAATGTTGAGAAGGGTCTCGACTCTTGCCCGATATTCCGGAGGGAGTTCAAGAACGATGTTGACATTCTCTTTTTCCAGAGGCTGGTGATAGAGATCAAGAGAAAGTCCCTTGACCGCAGTTGTGATTGCGCGAGTGACCTGCTGTTCTGAAATACCGTTTAGTGCCGCCTTTTCTTTGTCTACGGTTATGACTTTACGGTTTCTTGTCTCCTCCTGAAACCAGTCTATGTCAACGACACCGGTGGTTGAGCTGAGAATTGCTTTAACTTCTTCTGCAAGCTTCACCCTTGCCTCATTTGAAGGACCGTAAATTTCAGCAACAATAGTCTGCAGCACCGGTGGTCCCGGGGGCACCTCGGCTACGGCAACAGCAGCGCCAAATCTTTTTGCAATTTCAGACAACGCGGGTCGTATTCTTTTTGCAATGTCATGGCTCTGCAGGGAGCGTTTTGATTTAGGCAGCAGGTTCACCTGGATATCAGCGACTGTTGGCCCCTGCCGCATAAAGTAATGACGGACAAGGCCGTTAAAGTTATACGGAGAGGCTGTTCCGGTGTAAATCTGGTAATCAACAACCATTGGATCCTTACTTATCACGTCAGCCATTTCCATTGCGACGCGTGCAGTCAGCTCAAGAGTGGAGCCCTCCGGCATATTAAGGATTATCTGGAATTCACTTTTATTATCAAACGGCAGCATCTTAACCTTGACCATTCCCAGATAGACCATGGAACATGAGGCAAGCAGCAGGCAGGTTATAATAACATAAAACAGACCCCTCCATGCTGCGTGTGCCAGCAGTGGATCCATAACCTTGTGATAGATTCTGGTAAACAGGTCATCAGGAATTGTTTCATGGTCGTGGGAACTATCAGATACATTCTGTTTTTTGAGTATATGGCTGGCGGCCCAGGGTGTTACCGTAAAGGCAATTATGAGGGAAAAAATCATTGCCGCAGATGACCCGATGGGGATCGGGCGCATATAAGGCCCCATAAGGCCGCCGACAAAGGCCATTGGGAGAATTGCAGCAATCACGGCCCAGGTTGCCAGGATGGTGGGATTACCGACTTCCTCAACAGCTTCGATGGCGACCTGAGTCATAGACCGGCCGCTATTTTTAGAGAGTCGAAGGTGACGAACAATGTTTTCTACGACCACAATGGCATCGTCAACCAGAATGCCTATAGAGAAAATCAGGGCAAAGAGGGTAATTCGGTTGAGGGTATAGCCGTAAAGGTAGAAAACGAGCAGGGTCAGTGCCAGGGTCGAGGGGATGGCGAGCATGACAATAATCGATTCACGCCAGCCTAGAAAAAAGAGGATCAGCAGAGCAACTCCGAATACAGCAATACCCATATGAAAGAGAAGTTCATTCGATTTCTCGGCAGCAGTTTCACCATAGTTCCTGGTGATGGATACCTGCAGGTCTGCAGGGATCAGTGTGCCTCTGAGTCCGTCCACCTTTTCTTCAACATCGCTTACTACTGATACGGCATTGGCCCCCGGTCTTTTTGCTATAGAGAGTGTAACTGCTGCCTCACGTAAGTTTTTCCCGGGTTCACCATAGAGCACATAGTTTGAAACTTCTTCAGGGCCATCGATAACTGTTGCGACCTGATCCAGGTAGACGGGTTTGCCGCCATAGACACCCACCACGATTTTGCTGATATCTGCACTGTTTTGCAGGAAGGTCCCTGTCTGCAGGAGAATTTCCTGGTCCAGCGAACGCAGGCTGCCTGAATGTACCTGGCTGTTAACCTGTTGAATACGCGGGGCAAGTTCGTCCAGGGTCAAGTTGCGTGAGGCAAGCAATAAAGGATCAAAACGGATCGTGAGTTGCCTTTTGGTCCCGCCGATAATTTTAGTCTCTGCTACATCACTGATATTATTTATAGAATCATCAACCTGGGCGGCCATACGTCTCAGGGTGAAGTGGTCATAATTTTCCCCATGGAAGGTAAGTGCCATGATCGGCACATCATCGATAGTATGGGGTTTTATAAGTGGCTTCTGAACGCTCTTCGGGATCCGGTCATAATTAGTCGCAAGCTTTTGATTTAACCTGACAATCGACGTTTCAAGACTTTCTCCCACATAGAACCGCACCACCAGTAAACTCTGACCCTGCATGGAGGTGGAGTAGATATATTCAACACCCGGCAGTTCATAAAGCAGCTTTTCCATGGGGATGGAGAGACGCTCTTCGACTTCCTTCGGAGATGCTCCGGGCATGGAAACCATGACGTCGATCATCGGTACTTTAATCTGTGGTTCTTCTTCCCTGGGCAGCATCACGACAGCAAGATAGCCAAGCAGCAGGGAAGCGACAATGCCAAGGGGAGTGAGTTTAGATTTGATAAAGGCAGCAGCAAGACGTCCCGCGAATCCTGTTGTATTCGTGTTGTTTGTTTTCATATTCAGTATTCTACTGATCCCTCTCGGTTACTGGATGACTAGCGGCTGGCCGTCAACGAGATTGTGGCCTTCGGAGATAACGACAACCTCATTTTCACTCAGACCACTCAAGATTTCAACGCGGTCCTGAGTTTTCGCTCCGGAACGGACAAGGCGCAGTTTGGCTTTTCCGTCTACTTCTACAAATACCCTCTCCATCTGGCCGAAATTTGAGAGTGCTGAGGCTGGAATAGTAAGGGTGTTTGAGGGGGACGTTGCAAGGGTTACCCTGGCAAACAATCCTGACCTGAGTTTTTTATTGTTCGGGATTTTGAGTTTAATGGGTGCTGTGCGCGATGAGGGGTCAGCGGTGGGAGCCACTTCGGCAACCTCGCCCTCTACCCGCAGGTTTACAGAGGGGATGAAAACAGGAAGGATATCACCTTTTTTAATTTGTAGTATCATCGCCTCCGGTATATCGGTTATTACCTGTAGATTGTTTTCTTCCTCGATATGCAATAGTGGCTTGCCCGGGGTGGCCAAGTCCCCGACATATGCAAGCTTGCGGGTAATAATACCGGTGAAAGGCGCTGTAATCCTGGTGTATTCAAGCATTGTTGAGGCTTCCCTGTGGGTAGCTTCAGCAATTCTCACCAGGTCCTCAAACGATTTTACCGTTTCAGGAGTCGCGGCCTTCTTCTTCAAAAGGCTCTTTTCACGTGCAAGATTGCGTTTCCCCTGTTCCAACTGAGCTTCCGCCAATTGCAATTTAGCTGAGATTTCTCCTGCCTTGATTTTGACCAGAAGGTCACCCTGTTTTACGCGGGACCCGAGGTCAACCGGCAGGCTGACAATGTTGCCACTGATTTTAGCTGCGATCTGGGCCTGTTCAATGGCCTGGATGGTACCGACGATTTCAACCTGATTGGCCGCCAATTCTTTCTGTACTTTAGCAACAGTGACTGCCACCTTCGGAAGATTTTGTGCCTTTTTGTGCTGGTCACCTGTCTCATTTTTACAGCCACCAGAGACGAGAATAGTTAAAAGCAAAAAAAAGGGTATTCCTCTCAGTCTGAACAACGTCATTGTTGCGACTCCTCTTGGTTAGTTTTTGCATTAGGAAATTGTTCCAACCCTGCAACTCTGCGTAGATTTGCAATTGCTACCTGATATCTGGCCCTGGCGGTAAGCTGCCTGGCCTGTGCATCAGATAATCGCATTTCAAAATCGATAAGATCTGAGGCTAGAATGACGCCCTCAACAAATCTGGCCCTGCGGAGTCGTGTACCTTCTTCTGCCACAGACACCATTTTCTCTGTCACACTTAATCTTTTTTCCGCCTGTTGATAATCAAGCTCTGCCTGCTGAATTTCAAGATTCAGGGCAAGTTCTGTTTTTTTAATAAGACCTTGGATTTCAAGTAATCTGGCCCTCATTTTTGCGACAGTTGATGAAGTTCTTTTTCCGTCAAACAGGTTGTAATTCATTTTTACCCCTGCCATCCAGGAATCCCCAGCTTCTTCCAGAACCAGGCCGCCGTCAATCTGGTAGCTGGCAAATGCGTCAACTGTAGGCAGGCCATCACCTTCTGCTTTTTTCAACTGGGCGAGACTTACCAGCTCGAGCCCCCGCAGCTGAATTAATTCCTGGCGGTTTTGAAAATCGATACTATCAGGTATCTGTTGGGGAGTTGCATTATCATTACTCAGAGTAACCTCCCCAACATGGAGGCCGAGGAGGTTTAAAAAGCTCCGTTTTGTCAATTCAAGGTTGTGTTGACTCAGTATCAGGTCTTCACTGGCTCGTGATTGCTGCAGATCGAGGTTGAGCAGGTCTTCTCGAAGAAGATCTCCGGCGTCATATCTTGCCTTACCAACATTGAGTGAGGCGGTGATGGCTTCCAGGGCGGCTTGTCGAACTTTTACCATCTCTTCAGCCTGAATTATTGCCTGGAAGGTTTTTATCACCTCAAATCCGAGACGCTGGTGAACTGCGACCAGGTTTGATCTTGAAATGTCAGTGGCTGCTTCTGCCGCCTCGATTTCTGCGCTGTCTCGCCCACCGTTGTAAAGCCTGTATGCAATTTCAGCTTTGAGGTTAAGATTATCGGTTCTGCCTGGATCGTTAAAGTCTATGGTGTTGTCAAAAGCCCCCTGGTTAAGAATGTTGCCAAATGAATACATAGGTGTGTTAGTTTGTGCGTATTCGGCAGAAAGATTAACCAGAGGATAATCTGTTGCTTTGGCCATTGCCGCAGTTGCCTGAGCCTCTTCTATACGTTTCTGGGCAATAAAATTGTCTGGATTGCTGGTGATTGCAAAAGCAACTGCATTCTCAGCCGTCCAGACTTTTGGAACCTGCAATTGCGTTATTTCAGAGAGGTTCTGAGCATTGGCTGTTCCAACCAGGCCAAAGAGAACACAGAAAAATGAGATAAGTATGACTTGTTTCATTGCATTATACCATTCCTTTAACCCTGGTTGGACTGCCGTAGTTAATAGTTTAATTATATTGTTAAATAGATAATGTTTCCAGTCTTGCTTGTCAAAGAAAAAGAATACGCTGCATTTTTCCGTTAACTTTAGCGTTGAACTTCTGGCAGGTCAAGAGAATTGTTAGTTGTTTTTACTGAACAGGAGTATTTTAAGGGGTGTAGTATCAGGAGGTTAATTATCTCTTTTGAGGTTTTTTAAAATCTTGGCAAGAGACTTTACGTCAAGCGGTTTGGGAAGATAGTAGTCCATCCCGGCTGCCAGGCATTTTTCTTTATCTCCGGTCATGGCGTAGGCTGTGAGTGCAATTATCGGTATAGATTTCATTGTTGCAGGTTCATCTGATGAGCGAATTATTCTGGTAGTCTCCAACCCGTTCAGTTGAGGCATCTGGACGTCCATCAGGATGACGTCAAAATCTGTTGAGGCAAGGATGTCTATGGCACTATACCCATCTGATACTACAGTTGTTTTGTGTCCAAGTTTTGTCAGGATAGCCTTGAGTATCTGCTGATTAATGGGTTCATCCTCAACAATAAGGGTTGATAACCGGCGTTGAGGGCCTGTCAGCAGGGGAGGAGGAATCGCTTTTGGCGGAGAGATATCTCCGTTTTCACAAGCTTTGGCGAGAATATCGAAAGTGGATGTAATACCCTGGTGCTCATTTGTTTCCAGGGAAACGCGACCTCCCATTTGAGTGACGAGCTGTTTAACAATACTTAATCCTAAGCCAGTTCCTTTACGTTTCCTGCGATTCGTTTCTTCAATCCGGGTAAATGGTTCGAAAAGTTTGTCTCTTGCAGCCTCAGGAATGCCAATGCCGGTATCTGAAATTGACCAGCTAATTCTGAGATCTTCTTCGTTATCTGTTTCAATTAATTTAATTGAAATGATAATCTGGCCACTGTCTGTGAATTTTAACGCATTGCCCATAAGGTTGAAAAGAATCTGCCGGAGTCTTGCTCGATCGGCAACTAGAAAACGTGGAACATCCGGTTCTATCGAATAGCTGAGAGTCACTTTTTCAGGATCTATACTGTTCTTAAAAGATGTAATCAAGTGATCCATTAATGTTATAATATCGAATGGTTCTGGAGTTATTTGTACCTTTCCTGATTCTGTCTTGGCGTAGTCAAGGATGTCGTTTATTATGGTAAGAAGGCTTTCTCCAGAAATAGAGGCTGTCTGGACATACTCTTCCTGTTCCTCATTAAGTTCTGTCATCTGGAGGAGTTGCAGCATGCCAATAACGCCATTCATCGGTGTTCGTACTTCGTGACTCATGTTGGCGAGAAATTTCGATTTTGCTCTGCTTGCAGCGAATGCCTCCTCCCTGGCTGTTTCAAGTTCTATTATCATCCTTTTTCTTGGAGTGATATCACGCGTGACACCGATAATTCCGCTGAAATCATTTGCATTCTCAGCAAGATAAGACGCGACACTCTCAACCCAGATAGTTTCCTTATTGGCTGAGATGATGCGGGTTTCCCAGTGGATGGATTTGTCTTCGAGCAGTGGCAGACTGTTGTCGCTGTTTTCAAAAAATGGTGAGGTGAGAATAATATTTTTATATATGATTTCCGAGGCAAGTGACTGTGGAAAACCTGTCAGATAAGTAAAGGATGGACTTATGAATTGCGGCTGGAAATTACTGTCTGCCGTCCAGATTATGTCATGGACATTGTCGGCCAGTAACCTGTAAAGATGTTCACTTTTTCTTAGTGCCAGTTCCACACTTTTTCTGTCTGTTATATCGCGGACAATAAATGTGAAGAGATCTTCTCCTGAAATGGTGAGCCGAAGTGCACTTAATTCGACAGGGAATTTTGTACCTTCTTTTCTCCTATAGATAGTTTCGTAGTTAGCATTGCCTTCCTTTTTAAGGTGACTAAGCATCTCATTGATGTATGCGAATTCATCATCGTCACTTAAATCAAAAGGTGTCATCTGAAGAAGCTCTTCACGAGAGTAACCGAACTGTTTACAGGCAACGTTATTTACATCGGAAAAATAACCAAAATTGGGACTGGCTGTATCGAGAGTGATGACAAACATAGCATCATTGGCATAGTTGACCAGTTTACGGTATTTATTTCTGCTCTGTTCCAGCCCCTTATTCGATAAATCCTGGGCAGAGACTATTGTTGTCCCGGTCTGCCGTACAATAAATTGTTCAAGTTCAGATATACGGCTTCTGGCCTTGAGAAGCTGTGACTGGAGTATTGTGATTTTTTCGGAGGTCATGACTGCACACAGTACAGATAAAAAAGTGGAGAGTTACAAAAATATTGTATGAAACGTTTATGCTTAACTACAGACTTGATGTTATCGTATTTGGTCACAGAGAGTCAAATTGAAACCCAAAATAATCCCTATGGTTTGTCTATTGCCTGTTATTTTTCTTTTTAAACTTGGATATCTGAAAATTTTCATTTCATGAAGATCAAAGGAAGATTTCTGTAGGGGGAGGTCAGGCCAGTCTGGTTAATCGGGTATACATTGAATATTCGATGGACCATAAAACTGTTGATTTCTATTTTACTGCTTTGTAGGCTGATTCTTCAAGGTACTTATACCCCTTGTGGAGTGTTAGCCCGGATTTTTCACCTCTTAAGAAATGGTGGTCCATGCCTTTAGTAAGTGTCGTAATTCCCTGCTATAATCAGGGTCAATTTATAGAAGATGCTGTTGCTTCTGTTGCAATACAGTCTTTTGACGATCTGGAGATTATAATAGTCAATGATGGATCGTCTGATTCTTTTACCAACGAACTGCTTGCCGGATATGACAGAGATCGTGTCAGGGTAATTGCAACAGATAACAGAGGTCTTGCGGCAGCGCGCAATACCGGTATTGGTGCCGCGACAGGAAGGTATATCCTGCCGCTGGATGCTGATGATACCATCAATCAGGGATACGTCGAGAAAGCTGTATCTATTTTGGAAGAAAACCCCGAAATTGGCATCGTCTACTGTCAGGCAACACTCTTCGGTGCCGTGGAAACTGACTGGGAGCTACCTGATTACTCGCTGCAGCGTATGCTCATTGATAATATCATTTTCTGTTCTGCATTTTTCAGGCGTGATGACTGGCTGGCGGTTGGCGGGTATGATGAGGGCATGATCTATGGATGGGAGGATTATTCACTCTGGTTAAGCCTTATTGAGCGGGGTAGAAAAGTGCATCAGATCCAGGAAAGACTGTTCAGGTACAGGGTATCCTCCGATTCGATGGTGCGGAGTAAGGAAAAATGGCAGAAAGTAGAGATGTTAAAGAGGATATACCTGCGCCATCAGACGATTTTTTCAGACAATATTGAAGTCTGGATCAATGCAATTCTCGATTCCCGTGATTTTTATTATACCAGCAGGCTGTACGTTGATTGTGGGCTTGGGATTAGTGACGAAGGGGGAATCAGCCGTAAAATTGAACAGGGTACCAGAAAAATCGTTTTCGATCTGGATAAGTATTCAGATATCATAGCTCTTCGTTTTGATCCGGTTGATACCTTTGCTGTTGTCGAACTGGAAAAGGTAGTCGTCAGGTACAAAACTGGATCAGAGGTAACCGTGGACCGGATCCAGTGTAACGAACTGTATGCTCATGATGGGAAACTGTTTTTTGATACAATTGATCCTCAGTGTTATTTTACAGGACTTGGGCCTCCGGAATTAAAAGATATCGCACAACTCACAGTGAGTCTGCGTTTTGTGGCACTTGCGGAGTCTGCATTGAAATATCTTGTTGATTACCAGAAGGAATTGATCGATGATCTCATGGAACAGAAGCTTTCAACGAAAATCAATCGTGCAGGCAGGTCCATGGTCCGTTTGGCACCCGGTTCAAAGGAAAAATGAAGAAGAGATTAAAAGGGGCTGCGAGTGCTGTTCTTGGGGAAATAAAAGACTGGGTAGTTCAACTCCGGTTGATAGTTTTAAATCCTGAATATAGAGCGATAATTTTCAGTCCTGAATATCATCTGATAAGAAGGTCCGGTGTTTTTGACACTGATTATTATCTGGGTCAGAATCCTGATCTTGTCGGGAGCGGTGAGAAGCCCCTGGTCCATTATTTGCGGCGAGGTAAGAATGAATCTACGCATGTGAGCGTTTATTTCGATCGTGATTACTATCTCTCGCAATTGTCTCCTGAGAAACGAAAAATCTTAAATCCCCTTGTCCATTTTCTGCAGGAAGGCTGGCGCCAGGGGAAAAAGCCCAACCCACTGTTTCATACAGATTTTTATCTCAATCGCTATCCCGCTGTTTTAAGTAGCAGAAGGAACCCGCTTACATACTACCTGAAAAAGGGATGGCGGCAGGGGCATTGTACAAGTCCGGAGATGGCGTTTCTGGCTGAAAACACTTCCCTCTCAACACTGATAAAGGACAAAATTAATCCTCTTTGCCATTTCCTGCAAAGACAGCCGTACCCGTGTTTTGATCCTTCCTGGTATCTTGATCAAGTCCCTGGGTTAGCGCGAGTTACAGATGACTACTGGCGCCATGATATGCAGCATGGGGCGAAAGATGGCAAGGCTCCTGTACCTCTTTTTGATCCATTTTTTTATCGTCAAAGTAATCCTGATATTGCCGTCGAGTGTCTGGATCTCTATAGCCATTATCAGAGCGGGAGACGATACGAAAAGACAAGACCTTCAGAATGGTTTGACCCTGTATTTTATGCAGAACAGGTTCCGGCTG
>CAXMTO010000147.1:0-12495 GCA_964196355.1 uncultured Myxococcota bacterium | reverse complement strand
AACACCATGAACGAGTATAAACTGACATTCACTGTGACCATTGAGGAACAGGACGACCCGGCCGTCAGAAAACATGCTAAGGGCATCATTGAGGCTTTAGGCGAGGTCGTGTCGGGTGCCGAGGTAAAGTTGCAGCAGGTGCACCAGGATAAGCCCCCGCGGGGTATCCGATTAGGCTGAGGCATACTTTTGGGGCCATCAAACTTCGTAGCTTCAAACAAAAAAGCCGCCTCTTTTTAGGGTGGGAAATAAAGTCAATTGGCCATCTGGTAACGGGTGGCCTTTTATTATTTGTCAGGGTTAGTAAGAATTTAGCATTTCGGCCAATCTGGCCACATCAAAACAATGCGAGAGGATATTTAGGAAATATCTCCTCTTTTCTGCTGATCGTTATACCTCCCACAAATCCGTTCTTAAATATCAGGGTCAGTAAGAATTTCGCATTTATGCCAACCTGAGCACCCCAGAACAATGCGAGATGATTTATAAGAAAAAAAAGAGCGGCTTCAGGAAGGTCGCTCTCATCTAACTAATGGTCGGGATGACAAGATTCGAACTTGCGACCCCCTGCTCCCGAAGTCTTTGCCGTATGAAACGCAACTCGGTGTTGTTAAATCAAGCCTTTGGTTTTTTGTTAGTTTCTATGCCTGCCTCAATCAAGCGTCGATAAAAAGTCGCCCGGCTGACACCCATTAACTTGGCGGCCTTACTCCGGTTCCCTCCGGCCTGATGTAGAGCCGTCTCAAGCTGTGATTTAGGGTCCCCGGCAAAGTTATCGATTCCAGGTTGGGCTTTTGTTCTGCTAATGATCTCTTGGGGCAAATCCTCTCGTCCGATCATCTGCGTGTCACAATGGATGGCCGATGTATCAATGGTATTCTTGAGCTCGCGAACGTTGCCCGGCCAGTCATGGTCTAACAAGGCCTGCATTGCGACAGGATCGATCCCGTCGAGAAGCTTTTTTGCTTGAGCCTGTGCTTCCAAAAGGAATGCATTTGCCAGTAAAGGGATGTCCTCCCGCCTTTCACGCAATGGGGGCACAGAAATCCTGGCCACCTGGATCCGATAAAGAAGATCATTGCGGAACCGACCTTCGGCCACCTCTTCAGCCAAGTCGCGGTTGGTGGCTGCCAGAACGCGAACGTCTATCTTGCGTGGCTTGCTATCGCCGACACGGGTGACCTCCCGCTCTTCCAGAACGCGCAGCATCGCTGTTTGCACATCAAGCGGCACATCTCCGATCTCGTCGAGGAAAAGGGTCCCGCCATTGGCGGCTTCGAAAAGTCCGACATGGTCGACGACTGCGCCGGTGAAGGCGCCTCGGCGATAACCGAACAACTGACTGGTCAACAGGGTGGATGTCAAACCGCCGCAGTTGATCGCAATGAAAGGGCCATCACTACGTGAACTCGTGGCATGGATGGCATTGGCAACCAAATCTTTGCCAACGCCTGTTTCGCCTTCGATCAGAACCGTCCAGTTGCCCATGGCGACTTTATTTAAATTCGCAAACATCTCGCGCATTGTTACAGAATTGCCGATCATCTTCATGGTGACGCTGGCATTGATCCGAGAGCGTAATCGATTGATTTCGGTCACATCATAAACAAACAGGATCTTGCCGTAAAAACCGCGCGGATCGTCGTGAACCTCGATCTCACTCCAAAACGTTTCTTTATTATCCGGGGAAAACTTCATCGATAACCGGGGGCGCGACTCGGAGGGGGGGCTGTCGAGTTGTGCCCCCATGTTTTGTTTCTGCGCGCTCGTCAAGGGCAGAACCCTTTGCCAATGCTTGCCGAGTAAATTCTCTTTGTCTTGTTGCAAAAACATCTGGACGGCTTGATTGACAAATTGGATCTGACCCTTCTCATCAAGCATGAGTACGCCAAGTTTTGACTCATCGAGGATGGCCAGCAGATTCTCATTGGCCTCTTGCAAGTGATGGCGCGTTGCTTCGAGGGTTGCCTCTGTCATCTTACGCACAGAGATGTCGCGGATGAAACCGCTGAAAAGCTTGCCACTATCCGTAGTCGCTTCGCTCAGCGAAAGTTCGATCGGAAAGAGGCCGCCATCCTTCCTGACTGCTTGCAACTCCCTGGAACTCCCCATGATGTTTTTCTTGTTCGACTGCAGATATTTGTAGATGTAACCGTCATGCGCCGAATGGTGAGGTTCCGGGACCAGGATTTTAACATTCTGCCCGACCAACTCATTGCGGCTGTAGCCGAACATGGTCAGCGTGGAATCATTGAAAGAAGTGATGATCCCCCGCTCGTCGATGATGATGATGGAATCTGCTGCACCATCCAGTATCGCCTGGATTCGGGCTTCACGTTCCACAATCGTCGTCTCGAACTGTTTGCGTTCGCTGATGTCCTGTTTGATGGCGATAAAATGGGTTATCTCGCCCTGATCGTTGGTAACCGGGGTGATGGTCTCTTCTTCATGATAAAGAGTCCCATCTTTCTTGCAGTTGACCAGTTCCCCTTGCCAGACCTTCCCAGCTTTAATGGTTTGCCACAATTCTTGATAAAACTTTTCGCTCTGTTGGCCTGATTTCAGGAATCGTAGAGACTGACCAATGCAATCCGATTGGTTATAGCCTGTCAAGTCAACGAAGGCTGGGTTAACCCACTCAATGTGGCCATTTGGGTCGGCGATGACGATAGCATTGGCTGCAGCGGAGAGCGCTAGCCCCTGAGTCTTTATTTCATCGGCAAGACTTTCTTCGGTGATGTCACGAATAACGATGACAACGTTGAACGAGGAGACTTCCTTTGCCTTAATGCCTGTTCCAGAAATTTCAAGAGAATAAGACTGGCCGTCATTGGTGAATTCATAAAAAGAGGTCAGATTTCCACCAGATTTGTTGAGTTGCGTGGCCGGGTGATTTCCCTGAGCAACAGGCTGGCCTCTTTTTGTCAGCGGAAGCACTTCAGCCAGTTTCCTGCCGATCAGGTTGATGCGGGTGCCGCCGACGAGGGAGATCAGGGCCTGGTTGCACCATTGGATCTGGCCATCGTGGTCGGTCCAGACAATGGCCTCCTGGATGGCGCTGAAAGCGACTTCCATTTTGGCCAGCGTGTTGCGGAGTTGGTTCAGTTGGCTCTGCACAGACAATGTCCTTGGCGGTCAATGCGACCGATCAATCTGCCGGTATGATGTGGGCGGCCATGAAGGTTCCCTGGGGAGTTTCGCACGCAACAATATAATGCTTCGCCAACTGTATGTCGCCCTTGCCGCCGACAATCTCCAGGGGCACCCACTGGGAGAAAATGGAGAAGAGGCCGGTGTGCAGGAACCGTGAAAAGGAGAGGTTGTGGGCATCATGAAATTTCTCTGGAATAATCTTTGTCAGCGGCTCGCCGATGAGAGCGCTTGTCTCCCAGTTGAAGGCTTCCAGAAACAGCGCGTTGACTTCAGTGATGAGGCCCTCTTCGTTAGCAACGATGGTCGGCATATCGTCTGCCAGCATTTTTTCAATCACATTCATATCTCACCTCGATAATCGTCGTTGAAATTATCCGGGAAGGGTGGCGTTGTTCACTGGCTTGAAAACCCGCAGCCAAGCTGAGCATGAGACAACCTCACTTAAAAAGTGTCCCAAGAGGTTTCTTGGGCTCGGTCTGCTCAACACATTCTGTATGAGCCGGACAATTGAAGCCACTCGTTCATGTGTCGTTGTGGATAGCCTCTTTCATGGTTCCAAACAACCTGTGTTGAGACACCTTTGAGACACTATACCACGATTGAGACACCTTTGAGACACTCTGCTGTATCTGAGACACTTTTTTTGTCTCAAAAAACAGCCCACACTTTTATGGAAGACTGTGAAAAACACCAAGTAACTGTAAATACAGAGGTTTTATCTAGAAAATTAAAGTTGGCATCAAACTTGATAATAAATTAAAGCATAAGCCTATTGAGCCAATCAGTTTGATAGAGGACCATCCGATCCTTTTATCAACCAAGCAAGCCACAAGGGACATAAGATAATGAAAAATTATATAAGTTGTTTTGTCGCAGTAGTATTTCTCTTCGTGACGGCAGGTTTTGTTTCTGCCGCGTCCGTATCGGTTGACCTCGTTGGCCAAGGCTCGCAGAGCGGTGAGCCCTTGTCGGCAACAATTGATATTGATGTTTTCGATTCCAGCGCGAATATTTTCTCTCTCACGATCACCAACACCTCACCAGAGACCTCTTCAACAGAGGTAAACGCACCGGTCCTTACCCGGATCGGCTTTGATACCGCCATTCCTGATGCCGGCATCCAGTTGCTCGCGGACGCCAGCTCGCATCCCTGGTCGTACACGGACAGAACCAAACCATTCTGCGGTAAAAAAGACCGCACCCAATATGCGCATGGCATCAGCGCAAACCGCCCGGCTCCGAAAACAGGCATCGCCCGTGGCGAAACCCGCACCATGATGCTGCAGATTGATGGCGCGCCCGTTGATGTTGCCAACCTGGCCGGTTTCACCTGGGCGATGAAATTCCAGGTGGTCGGCTCTGGCGGTGAGGATAGCGGTTGTTCATTTGGTGACACTGCCGTAGTGAGTGCTCCTTCACAGCCAGTGGTGTACTACTTGTCTGAACTCGTTGCTAGCGCTGCAGAAGCTTGGCCCGGGCTGCCGGCAATCGCGGGAGGGCCGAATGTAACAGCAGCAGGCTCTGTCGAATTTAATACCTTTGGCGGACTTGGTAACGGTGGTGTCGTTCCTAATACCAATATGGATCCTGCGTATCAGGCAGGTATCATTACTCTGCGCAACAGCAGCGCCGTTGAGCAAAAGCAGGTCGAGCGTCGTTGGCCTCCAGGTCTTGACGCTGATGGGTGCAACCCGAACAGGAGTTTCCCAGAGTGTTGGATCTGGTCCGACAATCGTACGGTCAGCGGCAATTTTCTGCAGAGCGCATTGGATCCGCAAACAGGAGAGTTGACTGCGAGTGTCCCTGACCGTGCCGGCAGCTCCAATGATAATTTCGACAGCTTTTCGCCCCGCGTTACAGTTTCGGGAAGCCTCACCGCTAACGATGTCAGTGCGGTCAGTGACAACAGCCACCAGACCATTACGGCCACTTGGGAAGTTCCGGAAGGAAGAGTTCTGAAAGACGAAACGCAGATTTTGTTCCGCGGCCGCTACGACTGGCAGTGCAATGGTCTCGGTTCCACTGACGTCTTTGTGCCTCTCTTTTACATCAACTATGCCGATGCCAACGATAATGTGACGAGCAATGGCGTAATGATCACCGAGGACACCCCGACACGCCTAACGATGACGGTCAATGTCCAGGATGCACTGAACACCGTACGTGACGCTTATGTTGCAGATGGTGTGCCGTTAAACTCCTGCCTATAGATTCTTGTATTGGTTGTTTGCTAGCTCTTTCAGTCAGTAAACATGGCTAGGAACAAAAAGCCTTCGAATCGTTTACGGTTCGGAGGCTTTTGTCTGTAAAGAGTTGTCGTCTGCGGACTGGAGACAAAAAGAAAGATCGTCCTCGGGAAGACCGCTCCTTGTAAATGCTGGTCGGGATGACTGGGTTACTAAATGTCACGACTTACGAGAAGAAAAACGGCTTCTTATTGATAGAGACATTTAAGACGACAAAATTATGGCCACCAAGTGTTGATCCTTGATGGCCTTTTCTTATAATGCAGGGTTTCTAGTAAACACCTCAAAAACGCCACTTCTTATCATCAAAACAATGCGAGAGGATAAATAGTAAATATCTCCTCTTTACCGCTGAACGCTATATCTCCCACAAATCCATTCTTAAATATCAAGAGATAAAAGAAAAGCCCCAACCGGGGTGGCTGGGGCTTGGTGTTGATGGAGGGGTTGCTTTTAGAAAGTTCTCACGCTATTCGTTTATTTGATCGATTGTTTTAATATCCTCTTGCTCGATCGGAGTTGGCTCATCTGCAAAGGAGCCCTCACCATTAATCTGCTCGATTGTTTTAATATCATCTTGCTCGATCGGAGTTGGCTCATCACCAAAGGAGCTATCATCGTTGAGTTGGTCGATGGTTTTCATGTCTTCTTGTTCAATTGGAGTTGACTCATCCTCGAAGTCTGAACTGGAGGCATAAAAAGGACAGAGCAAAATGAGAATCGTAAAAAGTATGGAGAGTTGAATTTTCATTGTTTGGATCCTTGGCGTTTACTTATGTTTTGAGCTTAGTCAATAATAGTCTACCACAGAAACGCCCCAGAGACGTACCGGAGTCAACCCCCCGCCCCGGAACATTCAAACGCTACATTCCTGAAACCTCAAATTGTCAGATAGAGATGTGATTCGGACCGGACGTGGACCGGAGAGTAAAAACAAGGAGCGACCTTCCCGGGGGCTCTCCATTGCATATACTGGTCGGGATGATTGAATTCTTAAATGTCACGACTTCTAAGAAGAAAACCGGCTTCTTATTGATAGCGGTATTTAGGAAGCTCTTTAATCAACAAAATTATGGCCACCAGGGTCTGTTCCTTGGTGGCCTTTCCTATTTGTCAGTATCAGTAAGAAATTCGCATTTCAGCAAATCTGAGTACACAAGAACAATGTAGGGGGATAAATAAGAAACCCATACCCTTGGTCTGAACACCTGGTTGGATATGTTCTCACGGTGTTATATATGCGGGTTTCTGAGAATACAGGGGGAAGAGGAGCAATGACTGCAAGCCATCGGCATGACTGCTGGTGGCTTTATGTTATTGGTCAGAGGGGGGCGACAATGCTATTAGAAATTCACACGAACATACTGTACATTCATGTACAGTATGCTATCTTTCTTTGAACTTTTATTGTTCAAGAGTGGCTAAAAAACTAGGGGCTATTCAAATCGATTTATCAATACTAAGGAGAACGAAATGAAACTAAAGCCAATCTTAAGGTCACTTTTCATAGTCTCTGTCATTCTACTATGCACGAGTCTGGCCTATGCTGTGGACAAGAAACCCAACATCCTCGTCATCTGGGGTGACGACATCGGTATGTGGAATGTCGGCACCTACACCCACGGCATGATGGGCAAGACACCGAACATCGATAGTCTTGCCAAGGAAGGCGCGATCTTCACGGACCACTACGCTCAGGCTAGCTGCACCGCTGGACGCGCCGCCTTCATCACGGGGCAAATGCCGTTGCGGACCGGCGAAACCACTATCGGCATTCCTGGATCAACAATCGGACTGCAAAAGGAAGATCCAACACTGGCCGAGGTACTGAAAACACAAGGTTACCACACCGGGCAGTTCGGTAAGAACCACCTGGGCGATCGCAATGAGTTTCTACCGACCGTCCATGGCTTCGACGAGTGGTTTGGTAACCTCTACCACCTCAACGCCGAGGAGGAGCCAGAGCAGCTCGCCTATCCGGGCCAGAAAAACCAGGAATACAAGAAAAAATATGCTCCGCGTGGAGTGTTGCACACCATGGCAACCGAAGTGGATGATCCTACAGAAGACCCGGTGTTTGGTAAAGTTGGGAAACAGAAGATCGAGAACACTGGCCCGCTGACCCGCAAACGCATGGAGACCTTCGACGGTGAAGTGCTCGCCGAGACTCTGAAATACATAGACAAGGTGAGCAAGGACGACAAGCCCTTCTTCGTCTGGTTCAATACCACCGCCAACCATATCTGGTCACATTCGCCAAAGAAGTATATCGAGATGGCAGTGGCCGAAGGCCGTCCCGAGACCGACGTTGCACGCGCGAAGATGCTTGAGCATGACGAGCAGGTCGGAGTGCTCTTGAAGAAACTCAAAGACCTGGGCATCGACGACAACACTATCGTTATCTATTCCACCGACAACGGTGCAGAGCTGATGATGTGGCCCGATGCCGGATATATGCCCTTCCGTGGCGAGAAAGGAACCACGTGGGAAGGTGGTTTCCGCGTGCCGATGCTCATTAAATGGCCTGGCCACATCGCGCCCGGAACAGCACTCAACGGCATCCAGAGCCATGAGGACCTCTTCGTCTCTCTCGCCGCGGCGGCCGGAATGCCCGACCTCAAGACGGAACTGCTCACCGGCAAGAAGATGGGCGACATGACCTACAAGGTCCACCTCGACGGCTTCAACCAGCTCGACTACTGGACGGGCAAGACCGAAAAGTCCGCGCGCCGTGCATTCTTCTTCTACGATGAGACTGACCTCATGGCAATCCGCGTGGATAATTGGAAGATGCACATCGGCGTGAAGCCTGAAGGAAGCTGGTGGAATGAGAAGTATTACCCGAACGTTCCCTACCTCTTTAACCTGCGGATGGACCCGCTGGAAAAGATGGACCCAGAGTCGCACGAGTGGGGCTATGCCGGGCGTAAATTCTTCGCACAGAACATGTGGGCGCCGACCGCAGCCGCTCCCTTCATCGCGGAACATATTAAGAGCCTCATGGCGTATCCACCACGCCAGAAAGCAGAATCGCTCAGCCTCAAGAAGACTCTCGAGGAGATCATGCAGACGATGGAACAACCCAACCGTAGCAACAACTAGACCCTCGCGGAGGGCTGACCTGAAGCAGTCCGTTTGGCTGTGAACCAAGTGGCTTGCTCATCAAAACGCTAAAACTACTCCACGGACCGCATCTGCCCTCACGGCGGGTGCGGTCCGCCTTAGATGGAACTTCAGGAACCACCAGCTAACAATTCGCTGCAGTGGTCCAAAAATCACTGGCCTCTGAGCTCAAGTGTTGCTCCTTTAGAAAAAAACTTGTCCTAAAAATTACGACTTCTGAGAGGAAAAACTGCTTCTTGTTAATAGAGACATTGAGGAAGACAAAATGATGGCCATCAAGGATCGAATCCTGGTGGCCATTTATTGTTTGTCAGGGGTAGCAAGAATTTCGCAATTTTGCCAATCTGAGTACGTCAGAGCAATGCAGGAGTATAAATAAGACCCCCTCCTCTTTGACTTCAACATATGTCCTGATATCTTTGGCAAGGTCTTATTTGCGTTGATCACTTAAAATTATCGGAGGAAGTGAGGTGCTTTCTCAGGGACCCGGTACTGTTGGCCAGATCAAAGCAACCACTTCTTACGGAGGTCACTATGCTTACCGAAGCAGCACTGGCGAGTTTCGCAGCCGCTCTTTTTTCCATGATGAACCCGATTGGCAATATTGGCGTTTTTGCTGGTATGACAGCAGGTAGGCCAGAGGCTGAAACTAAGCGAACTGCTTGGGTATGTGCCATGGCCGTAGCGATTACCTTGCTAATTGTGACTTGGGGTGGTCCGATGCTGTTTAAATTCTTTGGTGTCACCGTTGACTCGCTCCGCTCTGCCGGTGGTTTGATTGTGCTCATCATTGGTCTACATATGCTTTTTAATAAATCAGAACACAAGCAATCGAATGTAGAGCTTGAGGAAGCCGAATCGCAAGAATCGATTGCGGTCGTGCCTCTCGCAATCCCGATGGTTGCCGGTCCGGGCACAATGGCAACCGTTCTTGTCGCTGCCCAGCAACACCAGGCCGTACTGGGTAAGCTTGAGGTTTCGGTTGTAATCATAGGTTTTTCTGTGTTGTGCGGGGTTTTGTTCAATTTCGCTACACCTGTTTCGAAGCGATTGGGCACGTCTGGAATGGGCGTTGTCACGAGAGTAATGGGGCTGGTTCTTGCCGCAATTGCCATGGGGATGCTGACAGAAGGGCTCAAAGCTCTATTGCCAGGGTTGGCCGGTTAAAATTGTGAATCACCAATAGATTTGAACAGTTATCCCTTCTTCCAAGTACCCATCTTCGTCTGTACCGGGGAGCCATGCTGGTAGGAGTGTTTTTTATTTATCACGATATATAGGCATGATAACTTTACAATCCTTATTCCTTTCTACTCGAGGAGATTAGGAGCTCAAGTGTCGGATTACCCTCTACAGTGAGGACAGCATTCAGGTCGTGCTAGATACGTTGTTGTCTATGCGAAATTTCTATTCTTTAACAAAAGGAGATAAGGTTTATGGCAAAGGAAAAGATTAAAAGAATGTCGGGCATCTTCGCCTCTGTATTTGCTCATGCAGGGCACATTTCTAAAGACGAGGCCAAAGAGATCAGTGGCCTGGATGACCATGCTTTCGAAGAGGCTTATTCAGAGGCGTCAGGTATTGCGGACAAATTTATGGACGCCGAAGGGCAGAAGATGGACAAATTCATCGAACATTTCGGGGCAAAAATGGAAGAGTACATGAAGGGGTATGGTGGGCATCTTCTCAAATAGAAGGCTAGCGAACGGAACTACCTCCTAAGAAAAACCCATAGAAGCCATTGCCCCGCAGTCATCTCCTGGCTGTGGGGCTCTTTTTCTTGAAAGTCTCGACTTATAGAATGAAAAATAGCCACCTGGAAACGGATGGCCTTTTCTTGGATTGCAGGGTCAGTAAGAATTATGCGTTTTGGCAAATCTGGAGACTTCAAAACAATGCGAGATTTTATAGAAAGAATAAGGCCGATGTCTCAGAGGACACCGACCTTATTTTTAATACATTCAAATACGGCTACGATTCGGTTGCCAATGCTGAAGGTGCTGATAAACTCCAACCACTGCTCTTGTTCCACCTTTTTAGCCGGTGCGATATTCACTCCTCTATCTTTGCTCGAGGCATAAATCTATTTTATGATTCGTCAGCATCCTTCCTAGCAGCGATAGCTTCTAGAATCGCTACTTCTGCCTCCTCGGAGAAACACAAAGCCAAAGCGACACAGGCGTCAGCATACTTTTCTGCTCGATCTGCGCGTTTCTCGAGTTTTTTGTTGTCGTGATTTGCTTTCCACTCGGCAACCAGCTCTTTGGTTTCGGCTTTCTTCTCCTCGACCAATTCTTCCACTTTAGTTTTGACAGCTGCAGCTTCTTGCTTTTTATCTTCAACAACTTGATTTGCTGCATTCAGTTTGGTTTCAATGACGGCTCCAGTCTCGTTTTTTAGAGCCTCAAGATGTGCTTTCGTTGCCTTTAACTGATCAATTCCCCGATTGAGTTTTTGATCAAGATTTTTTCCCATTTCTTCAAAATTGACATTCATCATCTACTCTCCTCACCATGTTGTTTTGTTAGATTGTTTCTTATGGAAGTGCTTCTTGATTTTCCCCCACAGTGACGTTCAATAGACACCAACGCCCACGGCTTCTGATTAGTTCTTCACCTTAAGAAGCTACCGGTTGCATAGATAACTCCTTAGAATGCTATACAGAAGTGTACAGAGGTAAAATTAACAAAAACATGGCTTTTGTCAAGCGTAGGAGAAGTGGATTAGTGGAGGGAGTAAACTAACGACAACTCAGAGCGAAACTTGACTCAAGGAAGATTTCTTAAAAATCACGATAAACAGTAAACACTCAAACTGGTTTGAACGTTTTACTATTAATCCTCTCGCAACTCATTCCTACATTACCTAAGGATTTATAAGACACAATTTTACGCCTTGGCAGAGAGACTGTCGGGGCGTTATCGTTAGGGGGTGGTGAGCTTTTTCAGCACGCAATCACATCTTTATTGCGTCACTCAGTAGCCGCGAACAACTTTTCAAAACGCTTAAGACTGCTTAACAGCTTGCCTTGACAGTCCTTGTCAGTTACTGAACACAGCCGAACGTAAAGTACTCACAGTTACTCACAAAGAGAACACCACAAAAGACTAACAACTAGTTAACACTAGGTTACGACCAGAAATCAGTGCAAAGCCAGCATCTCTGGTATTTACAGACACATTATAGTTACAAACAAGTTTACTAGAATAAGGCGATATTTTAACGGTAGTACTCACAGGGATTCAAGCCATTATGGTGAACACAACAACCAGAATATTGGCCTTTCCCCTGACGGCAAATCCTAAATATAAATATCAAAAAAAGATACTTTTTATAGCACTCCAAAAGACAGGAAGTTATTTACAAGTTTGTTTAACTTCAGCCGAGATAGTTTTAATAAGCTGTTAACTTAACGCTTTATTACCATATGTTGGTCAATAATGGCTATGAATTACCATATAGTGTTTGTTTATTATAGTTTGCTAACTTCACTATGTTAAGTTAACCCCTTATAAAACCCTGCCGCTAAACAAAGAATGAGGTCGCGCGTTACCCCTGGTGGTTTACTTCAGAAGAACCTACCGCTCCTCGTTTGATTTAATTTTGATATTATTTCAAACCTCAAGCCAGCACCAAAACCTGTTTTTCTGAACTGCCTGTGCAAAAAAAAAGGTATTCGCCGGTCTAGAGAAAAGGTCTGAATCCACTTCCAGACAACCCCCCATAGCAAAACTTACGAAACAAACCCATCTAGATTTCCATGCCTATCCTTTGTGCGATGCTAGCCCAGCCCATGTTCTCCAGTTCTCCTGCTTCCCTCTGTAGTCTCCAATAGGTCTGCCAGTGCATCCGCTTAGGCTTTTCAGGGAAAGGTTCCATCAGGGAATCATCACCACCAAGACGGGTTCTTATTGACCTGGCTTTACGCATGAAGCGATCAGCTTGGCTTTCTTGTTGTGATGCGTAGGTTAGG
>CAXMTO010000146.1:0-7610 GCA_964196355.1 uncultured Myxococcota bacterium | reverse complement strand
TTCGAATTTTTGTTGAGTTTTTCCGTGAGCCGGACGCCCACCTTGGCTTTATTGCTGCAGGAATAACCATGGGACAAATGCTCAGTAGCCTCATGATTGTGGCTGGCCTGGCCCTTTTTCTTGTCAGGCGCAAGCAGGCAGGCAGACAATAGCAGAAAAACAAGAACTGCATTATAAAGACAAACAGTAGATTTAAACTTGGGGTCATTTTAATATTGAGATATAAATTCAATCCCCTCCTCACCAAAGTAAGTGGTATTTGTATTTCTTCTTGCACTACTGAAACGACCATGAAGTATTACAAAGGTATGGCAGCGTTTAGGCGTCCTCTCGATCTCAAACAGTAAATGTAATAGATAAATTAGATGGGCCTGGAATTTAAAAGTCAAACGATCCGACGAAGAATAAAAATCATCTTTATTGTGATTGTTTGTTTTATTACGATGATGGCAACTGGATATGGAATAAATATATTCGAGTTGAAATCTGACCTGACGGTTATTGAAGATTATTATACTCTGGCCAATAATATTCTGGAATTAAGGCGTTTTGAAAAAAATTTAATTCTTGACCTGGGGAAAAACAGCTATAACTATGAACAATTATTGCACTACCTGACCACAGTTGAAGACAATTCCATTCGGCTTGCTGAAAAAATTGTTCATACTATTGGAGAGCAGAAATATCTACAGTTCAATAAAGACATCCAGGAATATAAAGAAAATCTTGCTGTCAGCATGATAGTGAATATTAATGCCACGGAAATTCGGGCCAGAGGGCAGTCCATGGTGAATTTTACCGAAAAACTTGTGGACCTGAAACGTGAAGAAATTCATGCCACCCTCCACAACACCCTGGTTGGATTTCTAATTTCCACGGTTGGAGGTTTTATTATCGTCCTTGGTGTTTTTTTCATGCAGACTAAAAGCATTCTGAACCGACTGGCCTTTATTCAAAAGTCGACAGAAAGTCTGACCAGCGGACATTGGGAACTTATTGCTGATGATACTTCAAAAGAGGATGAGATTTCCAACCTGATAGAAGCGTTCAATCAAATGGTCAAAGAGACAGAACTCAAACAGAAACAATTGATTCAATCGGAGAAGCTGGCCTCAATCGGCATCTTTTCTTCCGGGGTTGCCCACGAGTTGAATAACCCCCTGAACAACATCTCTTTAACCGTTGACACACTACAGGAAGAATTTGAGAACCTGTCCGCAAGTGAAGCAAGGGAAATGATTGCCAATATAATTATGCAGACGGATAGAGCCAGTAATGTGGTCAGAAATCTTCTTGATTTCTCACGTGATACTTCCGCCTTACCGGAAGATGAGATTGACATCAGGAAGGTAATTGCCGGCACGGTCAAATTAATTGGCAACCAGCTACAACTGGAAAACATCCAACTTGATATGGATATCTCTGATAATCTTTCGCCGGTTCGGGGAGATTTCCAGCAATTGCAACAGGTTTTTTTAAATTTATTTTTAAATTCCATTCACTCAATTTCTGAAATTGGTTTAGTGACCATTGAGGCCAGGGAAGATTCCAACAATATGATTAGAATTGATTTCAGTGATACAGGTTGCGGTATTCCCGCCGACAAACTGGAAACCATCTTTGATCCTTTTTTTACTACCAAGCCGCTTGGTGAGGGGACAGGCCTGGGGCTTTCCATTGTCCATAATATTATATGGAAGCATAATGGATTCATGGAAGTTAAGAGCAAAGCGGGCCGGGGGACAACCTTTTCAATCCTTCTGCCTATTGCAGACAGTAAGATCAATGAACAGACAGGAAATGAGAATGCTACGAGTAGCCGTAATTGATGACGAGAAAATAGCCTGCGATCAGGTAAAACGGGTTCTGGAACAGGAAGGTTTTCAGGTGGAAACCTTTTTAAGCGGTCAACCATACCTTTTACGCATGAGGGAGGAGCCTTTCAGCATTGTTTTTATTGACCTCAAACTGCCTGATATCAGTGGTCTGGAAATCCTGCAACTGACCAAACAGGCTAACGAAGAGACAGAAGCAATAATCGTAACCGGATTTGGAACCATAGAAACAGCTGTTGCTGCAATACAAAAAGGAGCGTTTCATTATATTACCAAGCCCTGCAAACGCCACGATATAAGATTATTTGCCCGCAGAGCTGCTCAGAAACTCGAGCTGCAAAAAGAAAACAGACAACTCCGCGAGGCTATGAGCAATAATGATCCGATTGCCGGATTTATCGGTACCAGTCCTGCCATGCAGACGATTATCGCGATGATCAAGAAAATTGCCACGGTAAATTGCAATGTCCTGTTGGAGGCAGAAACAGGCACCGGGAAACAGATGGTTGCTCGCGCCATTCATTCCCTCAGTCAGCGAAAGGACAAGCCCTTTGTTTATTTTAATTGCGGTGGTTTTTCTGAAGAACTGATAACCAGCGAACTGTTTGGCCACGAAAAAGGCTCTTTTACGGGGGCTATGGCCTGCAAGAAAGGACTTTTTGAAATAGCGACCGGAGGTACGGTTCTTATGGATGAAGTTGGCGAAATGCCTCTTTCCATGCAGGTTAAACTCCTTCATGTTCTCCAGGAAAGACAAGTTCTGCGAGTCGGTGGGACGGAACCCATCGACCTTGACATCCGCATTATTGCCGCAACCAATAAAAAACTACAAGCAGCCGTCAATGCCGGCATTTTTCGTGAAGATCTTTATTATCGGCTAAATGTTGTCAATATTCAGCTTCCCCGTCTTGCTGAACGCAAAGAGGATATTCCTATCCTTACTTCTTATTTTATGAATAAATTTAATCGGGCTTTCAATAAACAAGTAAGTGGGATTTCCTCCCAGGCCCTTGATATATTATGCAGTTACGATTTTCCGGGAAATGTAAGAGAACTGGAGAACATTATTCAGCGTGCCGTCGCACTGTCGGACAAGACGCAACTGCAATGTCAGGACCTGCCACCAGAAATTCAGCAGCTTTCATTGCATGGTTTGGAGCAAAAATCTTTTTTACCGCTTGAAGAGGTGGAAAAACAACATATTGCAAAGGTGCTGGAAGCAACCAATTTCAACAAAAATCTGGCCAGCGATATTCTGGATCTACCCAGGACAACTCTTTGGCGACGCATGAAGAAGTTTGGCCTGCAGGACGGTGATGAGACTGACATCTGATATTTTTCAAATTGAAACACATCCCTGCGTACCCTAACCAGCTTTTCCCCTTTAACCACTGCATTCTCACCACAAAAAGTGACGCATGTTTCAATATGACACATGGGCACTAGGCACTTCATCCCAATATTATGGCACAATTATTACGGAATTATATTAATTTTTATTAAATTCCAATATGTTAGGTGCAATTGAAGCGCTTTTGTGCTTTTACATGCACCTCCCCCCATTATTTTATAAAATTCCTTCCAAATTTTTTCTTATCTTTATCTGCGAAAAAGCATTTATCCAGTAACCATGGGGCATATTGGCCCTCCCGCATATTATTCTTGATATAAAACCAGCCGTAAAATCCTGCTCTCCTCACTAACTGGCACGGGCATTGCTAAATGTGTAGGCAAACTATCACAGAAATCTGTGAAGGCGCTCTGTGGCTGTTTTTGAATAGGGCAATGGCAAACCTTTATTTGCCCGTAAAAATGACAAACCATAATTGGTTTTGCCAAGCTGGACCAATATTGGAAAACCCGTCTCCTGGTGTTTTGACAATAAGTTTTGGAGGCTCTCTGGAATCTTTAGCAAATAGGTGAATAAGATGATTAATGGTGCTCTATATTTGGATGAAGACCTGGGCTCGAGTATTGCTCTCAAATTTGCAGATCATATGCGGCAGTTAATTTATGATCTGCGCCTGCAGATGATCCACGTAATGCGACCTGACATAAAACCTCAGTCTGTTGGCTGTGGTTGGGTGCGTCGTACCTGGGAAAAAGGCGTGCTGGAAGAAGGCATGTCAATGATTACCAGGATGCTGAAAACGGAAAATGTTCATTTTCCCATCAGCGGGCCGCCGAAGGTGATGATGGGGGACAAGCAGAAAGAAACCCTGGCTGAACTCACGAACAATGCCTATGACCTTTTTATTGAAGGGGAGAAGGACATATCTAATGTGAAAGATTTCCGCAAGCTCATCAGCTCCAGTTTGTATGTGAAGGCGCCCTGCCCAATCTTGATAGCCAGAAACCAGATCAAAAGAAACCGCACTGTGCTGCTTGCAGAAGAAGGAACAAATATTAAGCGGTTGGCTGAACAGTTCGGCCGGCTCATGCAGACCAGTAAACTTTCAGTGGATCTTATTTATTTTAAAGCCCCTAAAATCATTGATTGGAACCGTCACATGTCTGCAGTGGCTTTTGCAGAGGCGGGGGAATTTGAGACGGCAAGAGAGATCCTTAAAAAGGAGAGTTCACTCCAGAAAAATGGAGAGTCCATCCAATCCTTTTCTGATTCGGAAACCATTGCAGCCCTCGACAACATTAAACTCAATGAGACGAGGTTTATGAATGGTCCGGCCGACAAGTTAGCGGTTCTGCTGCGGGATTACGACCTGGTGGCTTCAACATTTCCCTCCAGGAAAAGTGCTCACTTAGAGGCTCTGGCTACTACAAATGCCTCAGTAATGTTGTTCAAGTAAATCCAGCAATATGAAAACACTAAAAAACTTTTTTGACAGTTTCCAGAAAACAATGGCCGCGGCAGCTTTTGCTGAGGAGGGCGAGTTTGAGTCAGCCCTCCAGATGATGACGAGCAACAAGAACGCCAACAAGAAGATACTTCTGGGGACAGAGGGGAATACGTCTTTAGACAAAACGGCCCAATATGCCTTCAATGCCTGTAAAAACTTGGGAACCAACCTGGAGGTGCTTCACCTCATTCGACAGACAGAATTGGCAGAAACTCTCAAAAATGCTGAAAGAAAAATAAAGGAGGGACAAATTCCGAGAAAATTGAATTTAAAAAAGATTGGAGTTCTCTACTACCCAGTGTTCAGCAAAGATCCGTTAGAAACAGAAATCGCACGGTTTGTCATGAACCGGGGAGACATCCTTTTTGTAGTTCTTAATAAAGAGGTAGGGGAGAAACAAAAAAAGGGGACATATTTTAACTCTCTTCTCACAAATCTCAGGTGTCCTGTTGTGGTCCCGCAGGCACTTTAATTAATTGGAGGAATATTAAGATGAAAACAGAATTAACTAATTTTGACCGTCACATGGCGGCGGCGGCCTTTGCCGAGGCAGGGGAATTTGAGACAGCAACCGAATTCATCCAGAAAGGAAAAAGCGAAAGGAATACGGAGAAAACCCCTGTCCCTTCCCCTGCAACAAAGAAAAAGCCCTATACCGGTATGGTAATATTCGGTGCAGTTTCACTTTCCGGATATGCATACCTGATGACTCACCAGGGCTGGATAAGTGAAGAATTTACCACTGGTGGTTGGCATGCGGCTTACCCGGTCGTGACGGCTATTATCTTTTCTTTTATTCACGGAGCTTTTGCCAGTAACCTGCTTAGTGTGATGGGCATTGAAGCTAAAAAATAAAAATTGCATAAAAAATAAAAGGAGCAGTTGGAAATGAAAAAATTAGTATATATCCTTTTGGGAGTCTTTCTCATATTACCTATGGTTACATCAGCTATTGCTGGCGGACCTCCGCCAAAAGATATCCTGAAGGGTGTTTTTCTGAACGTTGACGATAATGCCCGCACAACCACCTTTCAGAAGAACGGCAAAAAAGAAACGGTGCAACTCATCCTGGGAGCAGATATGAAACCCAGCGATGTGCGGATTAACAAAAAGGTCATGGTGAGCCTCGACAAACATGCCGGGGAAAACGTCATCAAGAGCATTGACATCATGTTCCTGGATATGACAACCAAAAGGATAATATCCCTTCTGGTCATCGGTCTCATTGGCGGCCTGCTGAGCGGCTTTATCGGTTCCGGCGGCGCCTTTGTTCTGACGCCCGCCATGATGTCCCTGGGCGTCCCTGGAGCGATTGCCGTTGCAAGCAACATGTGCCACAAGTTCCCCAAGGCCATGGTTGGCGCCTATAAACGTTATAAATACGGCCAGGCCGATATCAAACTGGGACTGGTTATGGCCGTTACCGCCATCATCGGCGTGCAGATCGGCATTATAATCCAGAAGTACATTCTCAATCATTTCGGCAATGCAGGCTCCAACCTTTACGTAAGCTTTATCTTCATGGTTGTCCTGGTGTTTGTTGGTGGCTATGTTCTTTACGACGCATACAAAACTGCCAAGGGTGGAGGTGAAGCCAAGGTTTCCAAGCTTGCGTTACGCTTACAGAAAATTAACATCCCGCCCATGCTGTACTTCAAGGTGGCAAAGGTGAGAATTTCCTTCTGGGTTACCGTCCCCGTCGGAGTCTTGACCGGTATGCTCGCAGCTACCATAGCAGTGGGCGGCTTTATCGGCGTTCCGGGCATGATCTACATTGTCGGAACCTCTGCAGTCGTTGCATCAGCCACCGAATTGATTATTGCCTTTATCATGGGGGCATGGGGCTCAGTCCAGTGGGGCTTAAGCGGCCTGATCGATATCCGCCTGACCCTGCTCATCCTGGCCGGATCCCTTATCGGCGTGCAACTGGGCGCCTTGGGCACCACCTATGTTAAAGACCATATGATCAAGTTCGTAATGGCCTCCACTATGCTGATCGTAGCAGTTAGCCGCGGCGCTAAAATCCCCGGCTACCTGGCCGATTTGAATCTGGTAGCACCGATTGAGCCTCAGCTCGCCCACACCCTTGGGCTGGTCAGCTTCTGGGCCCTGATAACAGCGCTTGGTTCAGCAGCATTGATCATTACAGTTGCCATGGTCAAGGGAATGATGCAGGCAAAAGCGGAAGCTCAAACAGAGCATATTGTTTCCCATGGCTAGTTATAGAAAAATACTTGTTGCCTATGATGGCTCTGCATCGGCCAGGAATGCCCTGGCCGTTGCAAGCCATTTGGCTCAAGAGGATAAAAGCTGGATCAAGGTGCTTAGCGTTTTACCGGGATATAACGGTGAGCTTGAACTTGTGGGCGTTTCCAAGATCGGGGAAACCATTGAGGGCCCTGGAAGAAGGCTGTTGGAAGAGGCCCAGGAAATTGCCGACCAGGAGGATGTACATATCCTGACAAACATGACCCAGGGAGAGCCGTACGACAAAATTGTCCATGTGGCTGATGATGAAAACTGCGACCTTATAATTATGGGACGCAGAGGGACGCATCGACTGGAGAGAGAACTGGTTGGCTCTGTTACGGCAAGGGTTATCGGCTATACCCCAAAAGATGTGCTTGTAGTACCTGATGGGTGCAAATTGACCAGGAAAAACATTCTCCTGGCTACTGACGGGTCATCAAGCTGTGAGTCGGCAGTGGACAGGGCGATTGAGATTGCTAAAGAGCAGTCTGCAAATCTGACAGCAATTTCCGTGGTTTATACCAATGACGAATATCTTGCCTTGGCGCCGGGTATAATCGGAGACCTCATTGGCAAGGCGAAAGAGAAACTTGCCACAATTAAGCAGAAAGGCAAAAAGGCCGGTATCGAGATTAATGTCATTGTCAAGGAAGGCGAAGCTTATGAA
>CAXMTO010000145.1:0-21021 GCA_964196355.1 uncultured Myxococcota bacterium | reverse complement strand
CAACAATTGCGAGAAGTTAATCAGATCACAGTTAGTAATGCGATATTTTAGACTTCGACTTACCGTTGAGGTCTATTCAGGGCGCAACAATTGATAAAACCTATTCGATACATCAATAATTCAGAGTGCTGCATTTGCAGCTGATTTTCTGGAAATAATTTTGGCTTTTTAATTGGTGCCAGGATGCTCCTTTTCGGACAAGTCTTTTTCCTCTGTCGTAAACTTGACACAAATTTGATCTTCCCCTCCTTTTCCCAAATCGATTCTGCTGCCAAAGAGTAGAACATTTCTGCTGGATTTTTGACGGAATTATCCTGTGCTTGTAGCTACTTTTTCCACCGAAAATAAAATCACCGTAGCAAGAAAGGTTAAGATTGACAATGAGCTCAAGAGATATTTGTGGTAGAATTCTCTGGACACCTACACTCCCAATATACCTTTAATCTCAACCTCATCGGGATTATTACCTAAGAACAGCGTGAAGATTTATTTATCGAATGGAACTTATACGCCTCCCTTTAACAACGTGAAATTGTTAAAGAGCATCTGGCCACCGCAACGACAGTTACAGCTAGGGGAGATGGATAAATTCTCTTGCTGATTGACTTGAGATCCGAGGCTATTGGCTGAAGATTGGAACTGGATAAATTGATTTGTATTTGTGCATCTATTCATAGACCAAAGTGCTACTTTGTGGTATATCGATGGTTCAGTTTGTTCCAACTGTTGTACTAAGGTGATCCAAATGAATGCAGTGAAAGAAGAAGACACATTACGACAAGCCATTAGGGACTTTGTGAAGGATGGCTCCCCAAAAAACCTCAAAGACGCTCTAAAAAATTTACAACCCCCACCCCCCATAAAGAATCCGCCATCACCTAAAAAATGATTGACTAAAAACTGACCCATTGCGGTTTTCAACTAACCTGTCGGTTCGATTGCGATACCCGCTATCGCATACCTAAGCGAGTAATCGCAGAGTTCCGTTTCTGCCTTAAAAACTGCTCCACCGCCGACAATTGAGGCGGTGAGTTTTAACCCAGTCCAGGCACGCTGGCCTAATAGCCATACCACATCAAATCTCTGTCAAGGACAGGTCATTGATCAGCATACAATTTTCACCCCTTTTAATCGTTGAATACTGTTCCTCTACGTCTTTGGATAATAAATTTCTTCTTTTCAAAACTCCCTTCAGCACTAGGTCTAGGGCTTTTTGAAAAGAAAGAATGTTTGGTCTGAGGGGGGCAACCGGACGCTGACAAGAGGGCAGGTTTCAACGCTGATTGACGGAACATATACTGGTCAGTCATCGACAACGATAATCTGAAATTCTCTTGCTAAAATAACGTCAAAAGATTTATGTCTATTATGTGGTTTGATAATGACGTGCGAAAAGAACTTAGGAGCGAATTAATGGATAAATGGGTATGTGTAATTTGCGGTTACGTGTATGATCCGGCTGAAGGAGATCCCGATAACGGCGTAGATCCAGGAACAGTTTGGGAAGATGTGCCGAATGATTGGCTATGCCCGATTTGTGGGGCTTCCAAGGATGATTTTGAAAAAGAATAATAATTGTGGTGACGGCAATTATAAGTGTTCTAACATAAAAGGCTATTGCACCCGAAATATTATGGCGTGTTCTCTAATTCCGTTATTGCCGTAGCCCAACTTATTCCAGGTAGCCTGCATTGGCTGTTTGTCTCCGTTGCGATTTGTAGCGCGGGACAATATCGTATAGCTCCCCGGTCGAGAAATGCTATACACATATTGCCATTGCCTCCATGCAAATGGTTCATCTGGGCCTATGAATGTTGCAGGCTGCCAGGTGTTTCCGTTGTCCGTTGAAATCTCCACTTTTTCTACGTCTGCTTCTCCTGCGTAAGCAGCACCTAAAACCGTGATTTTACCAATTGGTAAAATTTCATCTATTTCCGGTTGAGTAATTATGGATTTTATTTTGATTTCGGTTACGGTGGTTCCGGTTTTCGGGTCCTGTCCCTTGCCATATATCCGGTAGACATCATCCATGTAAAAACCCTTGAAAGGTTCACTCATAAGAGTTATTTTACTTAACCATTTAACACAGTTGGCCCCAGTCCATCCAAGAGCCAGTGCGCGAAGAGGATAGCCGTGTTTAAGCGGGAGCGGAACTCCATTCATTTCGTAGGCAAGTAATGTGGAGGACATAGCTTTTTCCAGTGGAATACTGCGGATAAACTTGATCTGAGCTTTGCCCAATGGCTTTTCAAATCCTTCAAAGGCAACATGGTGAGCATTTGGCGCGATACCCGCTTTTTCCAAAAGATCCTTTAACCAAACACCACCCCATACCGCATTTCCCACACCGCCTATTGTCCATGGGTTGCCTGAGGCTTTTTGCGCAAGCAAAGATCGACTGTTGCCCGAGCATTCCATCGTGTTGGCCGCAATTGCTTTTGGCATACGCAACAGAGTTTCAAAATCGATAGTCAGGGGAACTTCAACATCCCCATCAATGGTGAGTATCCATTCAGACAGTTCAATTGCATTTTCAGGTATTTCACCCTGATTTCTATCAAAAAACACCTTGTTTGCGGTTATCCAAGATTTCAAATAATGTCTAGGTGTCTCAGCATTTAGGGGTCTTTTGCTCATTACACGCATTGATTCGTTCATCTTTAAACCTCGCCCGATTTCGACAAACAAGAAGTAATTGTTATTTCCCAGATAGGGTCGACAAAAAAACACTGTTTGAAATATCCTGTTTTTTAAAAGATATGTTGTTCTCGTATCGCAATCAAGGGGTACAAATTTAATACCACAGGAGCAGTTCTCAAAATCTCCAATGAATCACCCGTGAAAAGATAATTTTAGATTATTAATTTTCTGGAAGAACTGAACCGCTCCGCGGAAAAAACACCCAACCCGCACTCATTGCACTCGTGCGCTTTTGCGTTATGAACATGATCAGAATCCAGGTGTAGATCAAAAAAGGTGGATTGAGTAAGACTATCTGATCATCTACGAACCTTTCAAAGCTGGAGACTTCCCCAAACCCTGTAGTCTGTCCCCAGGTTCTGTAAGTTGGATTGAGAGTAAAGTAGATAAATGGTGATTAGGCATTAAGGATACCTACCTATTAGGGAACAAATAACCTGGTTTCTTATCAAGATGATGCGTGTGTTCTCTGACAAGCTAGAAAGTGAGTTTATTGATGTTAACCGAAGATATGGTAACGAAAAATTCCTTCGATCTTTCATTGATTATCTTCAGATCCACAGAAAGCCTGTTGAATCCGCAAATAATAATCACAAGGAACTTCCATAAAAAACGAAGCCAGCTCACGAAAGATTGTTCGGAAAGAGGTTGCCGAGTGGGTAACGGAAATTATATTTTTTTACCCTTTGTGCTTCCAGGAATCCTTGAAGTTATTCCATAGAGACCTATTGTCTACGTTAGACGGCGCTAGCCAAAAGCCAGAAACATGACAGTTCGGAGATCTGTCCATGAACTGACAGCGATGGTTTTTCTGGATGGATTCTGACTAAAGAAACCTTCCTAAAAAGTTCGCGGAGGTCGACCATGAGTACAATTAAATCAGGGTATACAAAAATAATCATTGATGAAGAAGGATTCCTCGAACAGAATTCAATTTGGAATGAGGACATTGCAAAAATAATTGCAGAGCATGAGGGAATTAGATATCTCAACAGCGATAAGCTGAAGATTATCAACTTCATGCGGCAGTATTATAAAAAACATCATAACTTCCCAATCTTGAGAAACGTCTGCAGAGCAATTGGTGCTCATTCCAGGGACTGCATAGCACGAGAATTTGTTGATCCGATGAAAGCCTGGAAAATCGCTGGACTTCCCAAACCACAAAATATCTTCTTCACAAGTTTTGATAAGAAGAAATTTATTCCTAACCCATTTTACTAGGCAAAATCAGTAAACACTATCGCCGTGGACTGTCTAAAAGGTTGTTTTATCATTCTCGAGTACGCAATTTTCTAATCTACTTGTCAGGAGGTGGTGACAATGTTTAACGCAAAGCAATTGTGCAAAAAGATAACAACCATCTATCCAGCAATCGGATCTTGCGGAATAGATATTGATATTACCAGAGATCTCAAAGAAGATACTTGGGCTGTTCATTTAAAGAAGGGTAGCCACAATCTGAAACACTTTCTCGAGTTGAAGGATGCAAACCGGTGTATGGATGGTAAAGAATGTGTTGCCCTGGGGCTCGAAATCTCTCAAATGAGGAAGAATATTGAGGGTAAACAGTTCTAATCGTCTTGCACGGTGAAATTACACCTGAATGTGATTATTCTTCACTGCAATGACTGGTTTCATGTCCGGCTATAATCAAATCGTTCGCAGTTCAGATAATTCATTCCTCACACTTAAATAACTTAGACAGTTGGCCACGAAATTAAAAAAAGAAGGAGAGTACCATGCGGGATTCATCAAGCTTACATCAAAAAGTTCAAGAATTGTGTGATTGCTTTGCGACAAATGATCCTCTCAAGGAAATGTCAAAGATGCAGCATGAAACAAATGCTGACGAAGCTGCGATTAAATGGATCGCTCTTGCAATCCTACACGGTATTAATAACAATGCTGAAGAGATATCTTTAAATCACACTAAAACAGGATCAGTGAAAGTAGTAGCTGAATACAGAAAAGCCGAACTGCCACCACCCGATAATGTTATAAGTGAGAAAATCATTAGTGCTCTCAAAGAAATAATTCATGCTGATAGCTCGCAAGGTGATTCGACCCTTGCTATTGGAGTCCGCGATGGGAGCATCGATTTGCAAGTACGCACAAGAGAAGAGGGGGGTGACAGCAAAGTCACAATTAAATTCCCATGAACTCAGTGGAAAAGTTGAGATAGTTGACGGTTTTTAAAAATCTAAAAATTAATTCTAGAAAATTTCGGAGGTGCATTGATGAACATGTTCGAATTCTCTATCCAGATGGAAAAAGATGCCGAGGCGTTATACAGAAAGATGGCTAATCAGGCACCTGTTGAAGGTATAAAAAAGGTCTTGCTGATGCTTGCAGAAGATGAAGTAAGGCATCGAGTTGCATTAGAAAATTTACTGAAAAAACTGGACATTGAACCTCTTCAGGATGTTGCTATTGATATTAAAACAATTTTTGACGAAATGAGGCGAGACAAGGATGTGACAAACATTTCAGTCGATGCGGTTGAGGACTACCGGAAAGCGGTTGAAATTGAGAAACGTGGCATGGATTTCTACAAAGAAAAATTTGCTAAAACGGATGACCCTGAGAGCAAAAAACTTTTCGAAATACTGATGAGGCAGGAAATGTACCACCATAAAACAGTTGAGAACCTTTTGGACATGGTTCAAAAACCGGATTGGTGGGTGGAAAGTGCAGAGTTCAATCCACATGACAGCAATTTCTATTAGCAGACACAACTAAAGCTGGTTAAATGCTCGCAACTGAAATTACCGAATAATATGAGTCACCGCTGTTGTATAATGAAAGATCTCAACAAATTTCATTTCACACAATAGTAGGTGGCTCATGAAAAATTTTACAAAAGATCTCCCTCATCTGCTTCCTCAGAAAACTGTTATGCCTGTTTTCACCTTCCCTGTAGTAGGTACCTAGGCCCTCGGTTCCCCGCCTTCTCAGACGCATCGCATTCATTGGTACTATGATCCACTAAGACTACCAAAAGCCCATCTTAGGTTCGTTCGCTGCTAACTATCCGTTCCTGATACCATGCATATGTGTTCTGCAAGTAGTGGGTTTTACTAGGGTTGGTTACCGTATCATCAGCCCTAAAACCGAGGATTCAGAATTGCTGGATGGTACTTTAGTCAGGTTGGACGTTATAGTCTTTTTATCCAATATTTTCTGGAATTATCTTGTGGTTCCTTGGTTAGGAGTACTTCCTTTACACATCCTCCATTCATATCCTGGTTAGACAACTACAACCGAATTTTCTTCTCCATATTCATTTGGCAAGTAACTGTTTGCTTCCTCATCATTTACCCAGGTATTACCGTTAAGTACATAGCGGAATGGATAGGAATTTCCAGCCTGTAGAGAGAGGGTGACAGAAAAACTGCCGTTTTTCAGTTTTTTCATGGTACTTTCCTGTAATGACCAGCTATTGAACTTTCCAGCAAGTGCAGCGGTTTCAACATTTTCAGGATTATTGTACTTGAAGGTAACACGGCAGATTTTACCTGTTTTTGAGTAACTTTTTCTAAGCATGGTATTCTCTTAAATATATGTTTTATGGTATTGGAAGTAGACCAATGGTCCTTTCATTTCAATTGATATATGTTACACAGAAAGGGAAGGTAAAACAGGTAGTCAGATGGGTCAATGCCACTGTGAATAATTAGTAAAATCTAAATGAGATAATCGGTGTTTAGAGTATCAACTGAAAGATACCTAATAGAGTGTGTTTTTAGATAATATTGATGGTCTGGAACCATCAATAATTTAAATTGCTCCATTTGTAGCTGGTTTTTTGAGAATGATTTTGAATATTTTAACGTCTCTGAATGCTCCTTTTCTGGCATGTTATTTAGGATTGATCACCTATAAACTGATCAGGAACCTCTAATCTTGACCGATTTGGCACCGATCGTATTACGGTTTCTACGCATTGCTTGCCACCTCCAGAACAGAAGCACAAAGTCAGGTTATTTATCACTTCGGACGCATTCGTTGATACTCAGCTATCGCCAAATAAGTTTATGTGATTTTGTGGGACGCCAGGAGTTCAAGTGCTCGAACCATTGCAGAGTGGTCCCAAGCTGAACCACCATTTGCGGAGCAAGCATTAAACAATTCTTGGGCGGTTGCGGTGTTTGGCAGGCTTAGACCCATTGTGCGTGCACTTTCTAACGCCAAATTCAAATCTTTTTGGTGCAATTCAATACGGAAGCCGGGATCAAACATACGGTTGATCATACGCTCGCCGTGTACTTCTAATATCTTAGAAGAGGCAAAACCACCCATTAATGCTTTCCGCACACGAGCAGGGTCTGCACCTGCCTTTGATGCAAACAGGAGAGCTTCGGCAACTGCTTCGATGTTAAGTGCAACAATGATTTGATTGGCAACCTTACATGTTTGGCCATCACCATTGGTGCCGACATGTGTAATGTTTTTACCCATTATATCAAAAAGTGGTTTGGCTTTTTTGAACGTCGCTTCTCCACCACCAACCATAATTGTAAGTGAGCCTGTTTTGGCTCCAACCTCTCCACCAGAGACTGGTGCATCCAGGTACTGGCAACCAAGTTTATTGATGCGGTTGGCGAATTTTTTTGTTTCGATTGGCGAGATTGAGCTCATATCTATAACAATTTTCCCTTCTGTTAAACCCGACGCAACCCCGTTTTTGCCAAACAAAACACTTTCAACGTGGGGAGTGTCAGGCACCATACAGATAATAAAGTCACTCTGTTCTGCAACCTGTTGAGCATTTGCGCAAGCAACAGCTCCTTTGTCGATGATGCTCTGTGGAACTTTGCTCCGAGTCTGAGCGTACAGTTCATGCCCACCGTCGGCAATACGTTCAGCCATGGGCGCACCCATTATACCTAAACCGATGAATCCAACCTTACTCATGGCATATATCTCCTCTATTCTTTTTGGCAATCTTAAGGCACCTTGAGAAATTGCCTTTCCCAACAGGTTGGGGCGTTGACAAAAGTGTAGATTTCCTTTTTATTTGTATGGTTCAAACCACCCCAACCCTTCAGTTGTTGTGGTTGCCGGGATGTATTCACAACCGATCCAGCCTCTGTAACCGGCTTTATCCAGGAATTTAAACAGGAATGGGTAATTAATCTCACCTGTTCCAGGCTCATGACGACCTGGATTATCTGCCAGTTGGATGTGACCTATGCTGGACAAATGCTTTTCCATTGTTGGCGCAAGGTCTCCTTCCATAATTTGCATGTGGTAAATATCATATTGCAGCTTAATGTTGACTGCACCAATTGTGGCGATGATATCAAGGGCTTGTTGGGTACCACACAAATAGAAGCCAGGAATGTCTCGGGTGTTAATTGCTTCGATGACCAGGCGAATATCATTTTCTCCTAATTTATTAGCTGCGAAGCTTATATTGTCGAGAAAGGTTTGAAGCAGTTTGTCGGGGTCAGCACCTTCAGGAGCAATACCCGATAGAATATTAACCTGTGAGCAATCCAAAGCTGTTGCATATTCAATCGCGCGACCAACGCCTTCCTGGAACTCACCAACACGATCTGGTAAAATAGCGATACCACGCTCTCCTTCGGCCCAGTCACCTGCGGGCAGATTATGCAGAACTTGCTTAAGATTGTTCATTTTCAGGAGGTCAGTCAACTGATTGACTTCGTAGTCATAGGGAAACAAATATTCGATACCTCTAAAACCCGCGTGGGCTGCTGCTTCAAAACGATCAAGGAAGTCATGCTCTTGGAACATCATTGTTATGTTTGCTGCTAGATTAGGCACGAAGTTCTCCTATGTGATAGATTTGTGAGGGTAGTTCTTAAGAAGCCTCCTTCGGATCAACAGTCCAGTCACTCTCTGCCGTCAGGCTCTTATCAAGACAGAGAATATCTTCAAACTCATTGACACAATTAAGTTCCATCCCCATGGATATATTTGTGACTGGTTCAAGAATACATTCCACAACCACAGGCACCTGGTATTCTTCCATAAGTTTTTCCGCCTTAGCAAATGCTGCCGGAAAATCTTCAGGTTTGTGGACACGAATGGCTTTACAACCCAGTGCTTCTGCTAAAGCGACATGATCAACACCATAGCTTGCTATGGCATCATCCTCATCCGAAACATTAATGTTGTCGAATGCCAGGCTTACCTCGAACTCCATATCGAAACCGCGCTGTGACTGGCGGATCAGACCAAGGTATGAATTATTTACTAAGACGTGCAAGTAGGGGAGTTTATGCTGGGCGCCAACCGCCAGTTCTTCAACAAGGAATTGAAAATCGTAGTCACCTGACAGGGCGACTATTTTTTTGTCTGGCAGGGCAGCACGAACACCAAGTGCTGCGGGCATAGTCCAGCCAAGGGGCCCAGCTTGAGCGGCGTTAATCCAATTTCTTGGGTGGTAAACCTTCAAGAATTGAGCACCTGCTATTTGAGATAATCCGATAGTTGTAACATAGCAAGTATCACGATCAAGCAATTCATTCATTACCTGATAGACTCGCTGTGGCTTCATTGGGACCTGATCAAAATCAGTTTTGCGAAGCATGTTTTGCTTACGATGCTCACATTCAGCTACCCAGTCTGACCTATCAGGAAGTTGACCAGCGACTATGCGTTTTTCAGCAACTTCAATGAAAAGCTCCAATGCCGCTTTGGCGTCTGAAACGATACCTAAGTCAGGAGCAAAAATGCGCCCGATCTGCGTTGGCTCAATGTCAACGTGGATAAATTTACGACCCTCTGTGTACTTGTCGACGGAACCTGTGTGACGATTCGCCCATCGGTTACCAATCCCAAATATGAAATCGGATCTTAAAAAAGTGGCATTCCCGAAACGATCGCTTGTCTGTAGGCCGACCTTGCCCTGCATAAGTGCATGATCATCTGGGATTACCCCCCAACCCATCAGCGTGGGGATAACGGGAACGCCAACCAACTCGGCAAATTTCACCAGAAGATCCGAAGCGTCAGCTTTGAGGATGCCGCCGCCTGCCACTATCAGTGGCCGTTCCGCTGCATTTAACATATCCAACGCTTTCTCTGCCTGGATGTGTGTAGCAGCAGGTTTGCTAGGCTTGAGTGAAACATACGTTTCAAGATCAAAATCAATTTCCGCCATTTGCACGTCGATGGGCAAGTCGATCAGAACAGGACCTGGGCGATCTGAGCGCATGAGATATATAGCTTTTTGTAAAATACCGGGGAGTTGAGCTGGTTCCAAAACCGTTACTGACATTTTGGTCAGCGGCTTTGAGATAGATTCAATATCTACTGCTTGAAAATCTTCTTTATGCAGTTTTTCACGGGGCGCTTGACCTGTAATGCAAAGAATTGGAATAGAATCAGCTGCGGCAGAATAAAGGCCTGTAATCATGTCTGTCCCGGCCGGGCCCGATGTGCCAATACATACGCCGATATTACCGGGCACTGCTCGAGTGTAACCTTCCGCCATATGCGACGCACCTTCGACATGGCGGGCAAGGTAATGTTTAATACCACCAATCTTCTTCATTGCGGCGTACAGGGGATTAATCGCAGCTCCAGGAACGCCAAAAGTTTTATTTAAACCCTCTTTCTTCAGGATATGGACGGCAGCTTCAATTGTTCTCATTTTTGTCATTGTCTTTTCCTCACGTTTTCTGTTTATTGGCGCTTGTCCGCATACTCGATTTCTCAATCGAGGTGTTTGATAATTTGTTACAACAGGGGGCCATAAAAAAACATTGATGCTGTTGTTTGAGACTTTGGAAATACTAGATCAGCTAATACTAAATAGACATGTCCAAAGAAGTGGTGTTGTTTAACTGAAAAACCGTTTCAGTGATACCGATCATTGGCTTGAGTCGGTTTTTGGGTCGCTAGAAAGTCCGGGGTCACCGAATCGATCGATAACATGAGAGGTTGTATTTTTTGGTATCTATCTATTGTTGACAAATATTTTAACAATTGTCAACAATAAAATAAAAAAAGACAATCATTGTCCGTGTTTGTTGTTTTGATCTGTTGCCACATTGGGGCAGTGTCGACAAAACTGAGAGCCATTTCCATTCCAGGGTGAGTTTGAGGGGAGATCTTTTTTGTTGGCGGAGCGGTAAGGCCGGCATGAGTTTCTCATGGAGAATGGAAATCTGTCATATGGAAGTTAAGGGTGAGGTCCAAGTGGAGAACTCATGGACCTTGAAAATCTCTGTTACAACCTATCGACCGATTAGCAGTACCAATTTAATACCCTTTGCTGTATTGCGACTAAAGGAAGGGGGCAAACACCTGACTCAAACCTGTTGCTTCTGTTTTGCTTTTAAAATTAAGCAGTTGTTCAATTGCATTCAAGTGCTGACCCATGAGTTCTTGGACTTCTTCTTTCGTTCCTTTAGAAATTAGCCGCACCATTTCGGCATGATCTCCTTCTTGACATGTTTGGTTGTCGTGCGATTCAAACTTTTCGAGAATCAGGGAACTGCGGGCTATTAATTGCTGGAGGAAGTCAAGCAGCACCTGGTTCCCGGCAATTTCTGCGAGCAGCAGGTGAAAATTGCCGGTAGCACGGATCAATTCAACATTATCACGATCTTGTCGTGCCTGTTGTTCCTTGTCTAAATGAGTTCGAAGAATCTGAAGATCTTCCGGTTGACATCGTTTGCAAACTAAATGAACAATTTCGTGTTCTATGCAACGACGAGCAGCGAATACTTCAATTGCCTCTGCCTTTGATGGGTCAGCGACCACTGCTCCTTTGTTCATGACAATTTTGACCAATTTTTTTTGCGCCAGTAACAATAAGGCCATGCGAACATTGGCACGGCTCGTTGATAATATTTTTGCCAACTGACCTTCAACCAGGCGAGTATCCGGTTCCAACCGACGCTCAAGGATCGCCTGAAAAATTGTGCTGGATATCCTTTCAATTTCCGTATGAACTGTATCTTCCATGTATTTATAATAATCTAGTAATTCATTGTTAACATCTATGTCTATTTTGAGTTGATCACATGGGATCTACTTACTAGTCTAACCCAATGAAAAGTACTTAGCAATAAAATATAGGAAACAATTTTTAAAGAAATATTAAGATTAAAACCTCTGCATTGATAACAATGGCTATATTTATATAGCTATAAGCTATGATTTTATGACGACCTAAAAATGAGGACCACTCCTGTTTATATGGCTGACATCGATTCGAATTTCATAAAGGGAGGAGAGGTCGGACTGTGACCAACTCCTAATATGTTTACGAGTGACCATAGATTTGATCAACTTATAATTTCAAAACACAAGATTCGCCTTTGTCGAAATATCTCTCCTCACAGTTGTTTCCATCACCACCTCGATCAATAATTAAAAAATCCAACTCTTCTTTCAGTACTAACAATGGAAAGTGCCAGACTCCGCGAGCATAGTTAACACCCTGTATCCCATTAGTAACAAAGGCAAACAAGTCATCTGGTCCTATCGCATCACCTGGTAGTGCAACAACAATAACAAATGGTTTATTGTGCAACGGCATGAATGCCTGGCTTGCCAAAGGATGCCTTTCCATCATGTGGATCGTCAAGGGCAGCGGTCTTGGCCGTCCCCGAAAAATATTGATTAGGGGATAGCCTTCGGTCTCAATAACGTCAACTCTGGCAAGGTCGTGATAGCGAGTAGCGAACCCGTCATTGATCGTTCTGATTTCTGCTTTAGTGTCTGCCTCAATAACATCGCCAAATGATTCGAATTCGTCTCGTGTCAATGGTTTTACTATAATTTCATGTTGCATTGTCTGTATTCTTCTTGAAAGGTTATTCTGTTTTATTCATCCGGTACTATATGAGTTCCAGTTTCCCCACGCAAAGCTGAAAGAGCTTCGTTGAGATGGCCTATTATCGCACGTTTCCCTCCACCTTCGATAAAACGAATTGCTGCTTCAACTTTCGGGCCCATGCTACCGGAGGGGAAGTGGCCTTCATCCATGTATTTACGAATCTCCGATACAGTTACCACATCAAGTTCACGCTGGTCAGGTTTTCCAAAATTAATCGCCACACGGGAAACAGCAGTTAAAATAACGATTTCCTCAACGCCAAGCACGTTGGCCATATGGGCCGTTGTCAAATCCTTATCGATGACGGCCTTTACACCGCGGCGTACGCCGTTTGTATTGCGTACTACAGGAACTCCTCCGCCGCCGCCAGCAATAACCACGGTACCGCGACTGGCCAGGGTCTCGACCAGAGAAATATCACAGACATGCTTTGGCATCGGTGAGGCGACAACCATACGCCAACCACGACCGGCATCCTCACGCATAGTCCAACCTAACTGCTCACTAAGCTTTTCGGCCTGCTCCTCAGTGTAAAAATAGCCGATGGGTTTTGTCGGATTGGAAAACCCGGGATCATCTAAACTGACTTCAACCTGGGTCACCAGACCGACTACATGCCGCTGGTTTCCAACTTCACGAAGAGCGTTCTCAAAAGCTTGTCCTAATAAATAAGCTGTCACTCCCTGAGTATTGGCAACACAGATATCAAGCGACATGGGAGCAACCGATTCGCGGGCAAGGGCCTGACGCATCAGTACCTTGCCCACCCCGGGGCCGTTTCCATGGGTAATTATTAATTCGTTGTCAAGTTCAAGCAAAGGTAACAAAGTACGGGCAGTATCACTGGCAATTGCCACCTGCTCTTCCGAGGTGCCCTTGATGCCCGAAGGGTGAATTGCATTACCGCCGATGGCTATAATAATACGTTTGGGAATTTCTCTGATTTCAGCCATGAAAACGGCTCCTTATTGAACGTGAATTGTAATATTCTTTCTTAGATACCGCAGATATTTACCAAGAGCGACATTCGAAGTGGTATTGAGAATCCAATCGCTTTGAAGTACAGCTGGTGGGCAGTTTTGTCGATGGCGAAATCAAATTCTCCTGCGTTTCGGGGCAGAGAATGCGAAATACCAACAGTTTTGCCGGTTTTCTTTTCAATGTTCTGCAATCCTTCGGCGGTAAAGTAGAATTCGGCCATCTTCTTCATAAAATCATCACGTCCGGGATCACCTTTTTTGACCGAGCAGCCAGGCAGATAAACAAAATCTACACCCTCATCAGCGATCATCTCCTCTTGTTGACCGATGGTGAGATCGTTGACCTCTTTAAAGTTAGCGTTCATAGCTTTCAGCTTTTCGCGGATCACTTCGGGGGTCTCCAACCCTTTGGTGCCAGAATATATCACCTTAGCGCCCATGCGCGCCAATCCGAGGCCAAAGGACTGGCCGGAGCGAGCACGGGACAGGTCGGGTGTTGCGATCATGACGGTCATTTTCGTAAAATCGCCACCAAGTGCGCGATAAGCGGTATACATGTCCAGCAACCCCTGGGTAGGGTGAGTGACGTTGCCGTAACCACCGCTGATAATAGGTGAAGAGTCGCTTCCTAATTCTTTGATGGTGTCGACCACCGCCTCATCAGGGTGGCGCAGGACGATAACGTCCGCATATTGCGAGGTGACCCGGAGTGAATCATACAGCGATTCGCCTTTGGCCGCGGAGGAACTGACAAGCGGGTTTGATTCGGTAATAATATTGCCACCAAGGCGGCCCATTGCAGTTTCCATGCTGAATCGCGTACGTGTACTAGGCTGGAAGAACTGGGTACAAAGTACTTTTCCCTCAAGTAACGGGATGCGACTACGCCAGAAAGGCTCTATCATCACGGCCGTTTTGAAAACGTTTTCAAGTTCATCGGGGGATAGGTCATCAATGAAAGTAAAATGACGGCCTTTAATGCCTGTTTTTTCAACCTGCTTGAAAATATCCATAGGGCCGAAATCTTTTGTTAAAGTCATAATTTTTCTCCTGAATAATTTTTAAAATAAGGCGTTTTATTTACTTAAATTTCGGCGTCCCGATTCATATCCTTACTGTATATATACCAAAACGGTTCACGACCGGTGGCGTACGTGCCCTGCTGTGTGAATGGGCCAAACCATATAAAATCTTCCTGTTTCACCTGCAGCCAATCTTCCCCTAAAAGATACATACCCTGTCCTCCGAGCACATGAGCACCATGTTCCTGAACATGTGTTTCAATGAATGGGTGACAACCATCGGGCATGAATTTGAGTGTATGCATGTTCATATCGAATGCCAGATCGTTTGGTAGCAGATCACGAAGGAAAACGTTTTCCATTCCGTCATAAATGTTTTCGTCGATATTATTAACGTCTCCAAATACAATCCAGGGTTTTAAGTCACCCAGTGGAACGAAACGCTGCTTGTAAAGTAGGATGCGGACTGGCGCAGAGGAACTGTTTTCGAATGTAATCCCCTCTTCAGGCGGGGCGAATGCGTACCCACCGGCCTTCAACTTTTCGGTTTGCTCACTTATGGAAACCTGAAACTCGCCGTCACCATCCATAACAAAAATGAAGGATTCGACTCCAGGATCATCGACGAATGGTACCGTCGTTTTTCCGCCAGGTTCGACTGTACCGACATACTGGACAAAACTCGCACCATGTTTCGGTGAGGCAATAATTGTGAGACGGCATCCTGAAAAACCTGGAATGGAGTTAATGACTCTGCCTTCTGGGGGAATCAAGGTGTAAATTCCGGGTTTAATGGCTGCTCTACTTTCAAGAAATCCTTGTGGATATGGCATGATTTATCTCCTTTTCCGGTTTGTTGTTTTTCAAAATTCGTCTGATCCTGAGATGAAGTTGTCTCATTATAGTGAGGAAAAACAAATTGTCAACCATATTCTATTAAATCGTTTTCAATTAATTCAGTTTTGTTTCACATCTGCGTTGACGTCTGTTTTGGAAGATGCGTTTTGGTTTTGTTGCGTTGAGATGACCTCAATACGCACCAAGGGTTGGCTTTCGTATCGTTTTTCCTGCCGGGTTTCTTGGTGTTAGATCTGGTGTAAGCGTTAATCCATAGCTTGTGGCTGAGGTATTTTTTAAAGAACACCGCTTGCCGAAAGCCTTAGACCTCATAAGGCCTATATTTTTGTTTACAAAATAAGTTGATTTAATTTAATAAAATCAAAAATTAATGTTGACAATAACGTTCAACAATGTAGTCTGGAGATTAGGAGTGGTGGCCGATTCTTACACTATTTTGAAAATTGACGTGGCGTACGTCAATTAAAATCACTAAAGCTAAAGGAGAATGATATGCACAAAAAAACTATGATTAGTGGGGTTTTGATTGTGGCGATACTGGTCTGCTCGGCGTTGATCAGTTCAACAGGTTTTGCAGCCAATAAAGTGCTCAAAATTGGGTTTGTTGGAGTAACAAGTGGTCCTGCGGCTGCATGGGGAATTTCAAATGCTCGATCAATGCAAACCCGTGCAGAATGGATCAACGAAATTGGGGGAGTCAAGATAGGCGATACAACGTATGATGTAGAAATTGTAACTTTTGATGATCAGAAAGATCCAAAGCGCGCCATTGCGGGGATGGAAAAAATGGCTCAGCAAGGCATCCATTACGTTGTCGGGCCAAATGTCGATGATGGTGCGGCAGCAGTTCGTCCGGTCGCCGAGCGTAACGGCATTATCTATTTCCCCTATGCGTTCCCAAAAGAGCTTTACAGTCCACCCGCATCCAACGCCGTGCTGGGTATGGTTGCAAGCTATCAGTCTGGCCCCGCTATCTATAAATACCTCAAGGAAGAAAAAGGTATTAAGACAGTTGCTTTTGTTGCCGCCAATGAATCCGACCCTCTGAGTCAGCGTGAAGGTGGTATCGCTGCTGCAAAGGCTTTAGGTCTTGGTGTCGTATCTGACAGCGTAACCTTTCAGGTTGATACATTTGATTTCACACCAGTGTTAACTCCCGTCATGCGGAAAAGACCTGACCTTCTGGTTCTCTCGGGTGTGTCTCCGGCTAACGCACCACAGCTGATCCGTTCGGCTCGTGAGTTGGGCTTTAAAGGGTTTATCTCGACAGAAACTGCACAAGACGCAACAGTACTAAAAGAAGGTGCTGGTGATTTAGCTAACGGGTTTATTTCGGTTGGTGGTGCATCCACCCCGGAAATTTCTTCCGAAATGATGGTTGAATTTGTCGAACGCTACACCAAAATGTTTGGAGAGTACAATGACGAGTCTAACACGAAGGTCTATGCTCTGGAGTACATTTTGGAAACATTGAAAATGAATCCAGCAGCGATTGCCGATGTAGAAGAGTTCAAAAAAACGATGGAAACGTTTGAAGTGGCTAACCCCTATATGAAAGGTAAGGCAACAATGAAATATGTGGGTACAACTTCTTTTGGACAAAAACGCCAGGTTGCCGTACCATTAGTTGTGAATGTATATCAGAATGGTAAGTTTGAAACGCTTTTTGTTGCCGAGGTTGACTAACATCCCTAACCGCTAAACAGCGTGCGATGCCCCGGGACTATTGTTTTACCGGGGTTCGTTGGAAAAGAGGTGTCCGAATGGAACAGGTAATCGTAAATGCGTTGTATCTGGGATCCCAGTACGCAATGATAGCCTTGGGTCTTACCCTGATTTTCGCTTTGATGAACGTTCTCAATTTTGCCCATGGTCAGATGTATGTTCTGGGTGGCTTTATAACCTACACAATATACGGAAAACTGGGGGTTCCCTTTGTTATAGCCCTTGCATGTAGTGCAGTAACGTTGGCGATTGTCGGTGCGCTCATTGAAAAATTTCTCTTTCGTCCAGTTATAAAACGATCTGAACGGGAAGAGAGCACCATGCTTCTGGCTGCTGCCCTCGCATTTTTGCTGGATGCAATCATACTTCTTGTTTTTGGAGAAAAACAGAGAGGGGTGCCTAAAATTCTTGATGGGGTATTGAACTGGGATTTTCGAATAATTTTACCATACGATAGGATTTTGATTTGTTTTCTGGCGATCATGAGCATTGCAGGATTCATTGCATTTATGCAGTACAGCAAAACGGGTCGTGCGCTCCGCGCGTTCGCACAAGATCGTACAGCAGCCGAGCTTATGGGTGTGAATGTTGACCGTTATTCTATGGTCGGGTTTGCTTTGGGTGCTATGTTGGCCGGGCTTGTCGGCGGATTATTGGTGACAATCACGGGAATCAATCTTGGCATGGGAGGGCCGGTCTCAATCAAGGCCTTTATGATGGTCATGATCGGTGGTGCCGGTGTAATTTCCGGCGCGATTGCGGGCGGCTTCATTCTTGGGGCTCTTGAAGCTGTAGGTTTAGCCGTGCTCTCTCAATATGGTGACATTACCTATCTTCTTATCTTCGCCTCACTGATGATCTTTTTAGCTATTCGGCCGCAAGGCCTGATGGGCAAACCTTGGGGGTAAAAGCCATGGATAATTTGAAAGTTAAACAACTGTTGGGTGTGGCAGTTTTTTTGTTCGCTGTGTTTGTAGCAGTGCCTCTTGCCATCACCGCTACTGGACGCTGGGACTTTTACTACACATTGACATCAGTGGCGCTTTTATCAGTCGCAAGTGCCGGTGTTTGGCTAACGTTCTATATAGGCCGTATCAACATTGGCCAGGGTGCTTTTGCGTTGACTGGGGGGTATGTTTCTGCCATTTTGGTTACTAAGGCAGGTTTTTCTTTCTGGCTGACGCTGCCATTGGCGGGTATTTTCTGCGCCTGTGTTGCAGTGTTGATCGGATTGCCGATCTTACGGTTGCGAGGTGTTTACTTTGCAATGGTGACGCTGGTTATGACGGAAGTATCCCGTTTAACAGCCCTGGCCTTATCTGTCACTAACGGTGCAAAAGGCATTGTTTCAATCCCATTGCCAGGCAAGCTCTCGATTTTTGGTGTAACAATAATTCCGGATTTTTCAACATTGGAGAACGCCAAGCTGGCATTCTATTATACTGCCTGTGTGTTGATGGTCATATGCTTTGCTGGAATGTATAGATTGGTGAATTCTCGTTTTGGGCATCTCTGCCGTTCACTTCAGCAAAATGAAGAGTTGGCTTCTTCCATCGGTGTGAATATTGCTTATTTGCGGATTATCGTTTTTGCTATTTCTTCTTTCCTCGGCGGCATTGGAGGGGCGATGTTTGTTGCAATTTCGCAATCTATCTATCCATCGAGCTTTCAGGTTCAAGATTCAATCAATTTTATGCTTAACTGTTTCCTTGGCGGTCTTGGTTATGTCTTTGGCCCAATGCTCGGAACGCTCACACTTTATTTTGGTTGGGATCTTCTCTTTGAACTCGGTAAATATCAGATGTTGGTATACGCCAGCTTACTGATCCTCCTGATGCTGGTTTTGCCTAATGGCCTGTTCAGCATCCGTTTCTCCAAACCGAAAGGGGTGCAAAAATGAACCCTCTGCTGCAAGTCAAAAACGTCACTAAAAGATTCGGAGGCCTGACAGCAAATAGTGACGTTTCATTTAGCGTGAATGAAAATGAAATTTTGTCAGTGATAGGGCCAAATGGGGCGGGGAAATCGACACTTTTTAAGATGATTACGTCCTTTTTGTCTACTACATCAGGTGAAGTACTTTTTAGGGGAGAGCGTATTTCGAACCTGTCCCCTCACATTGTGGCGCGTAAAGGAGTTGTCCGCACATTTCAAGAGACGACCATTTTTAAAAGTATGACGACTCGTGAGAATGTCATCGTTGCCCAACACTTGAGGGCAAAAGCTACCTTGGCAGGGTATTTCTTTGGAACCAAAGCCGCACAGAGAGATGTAGAGGAGTTTGGTGGAACCGCGGATGAAATTCTTGAGTTTCTAGGGCTTGATGACATACGAAACGAAATTACCAGCAACCTGCCCCAAGGACACCTGCGCGCACTTGGTATTGCCATCGGCCTGGCGACGGACCCGACAATATTATTGTTGGATGAGCCATTCGCCGGTATGAACCACGACGAGACCATGCATACCGTTGAGTTGGTTCGCAAGGTTCGAGACAGGGGAGTGACTGTTCTGCTTGTGGAACATGACATGTCGGCTGTTATGGCGATTTCAGATAAAATTGTCGTTCTGAATTTTGGAGAGAAAATCGCTGAAGGTACTCCCAGTGAAATCCAAAATAACGAAAAAGTTATTGAAGCATATCTCGGTAGCGAAGACATAACGATTGGGATCTAGTTATGAATGAAATTCTGAAATTTAAAGACGTTGAACTTTATTACGACAATGTTTATGCCCTCAAAGGGGTTTCTCTCGATGTGATGGAAGGCGAAACTGTCGCCTTGATAGGCGCTAACGGGGCAGGAAAATCCTCTATTCTTCGTGCAATCACCGGGATAAAAAAAATAACGAGCGGTTCCATTTATTTTAAAGGTGAGAGATTGGATGGGCGATTGGCACCGGACATCGTACGAAGCGGTATTGCCATGGTTCCAGAAGGACGACGTGTTTTCCCTTTTATGTCAATCAAAGACAATCTGCTGATGGGAGCGTTCACGCGTAGTGATAAAGTTGGAATTGCACAAACATTGGATAGTGTTCTTGAACGTTTTCCTCGTTTAAAAGAACGCTATTCTCAAGCAGCTGGCACTCTCAGTGGCGGTGAGCAGCAAATGCTCGTTATCGGACGAGCTCTGATGGCAAAACCGCGGCTTTTATTACTGGATGAGCCCTCCCTGGGAATTGCTCCGAAGCTTGTACAAGATATTGCCAGATCCATAGTTGAAATCAACCGGGATGAAGGTGTTTCTGTTATATTGGTCGAACAGAATTCGCGTATGGCACTTAGTATTTCCCATCGTGCTTATGCTATGACCACCGGTAGTGTTGTGATTAGTGGCAACTCAAAAGAGCTGCTGCATGATGACAGAATCAAGGCCGCATATCTGGGCGGGGATATGTAAGGGAATTGCCACTACTGCATCGATAACAAGAGTCATTCGATGCAGTAGCCGGCAGCATTGTTTAACTGACTTCTCCTCTTAAACACCTGTATTGGAAAAATGTGCGAATTGTCCTGTGAAAAGTTTTGGACGCGGTGGTGCCAGGTCGCCGTATTGGCTAGTTCCCAATCCAAGACTCACCAGGGATTCGGCTAGTTTCACTGCAGCCGTAACTCCCTCTACGATCGGCAATCCTATTTTTTTTTGGATTTGAGCAGTAAGGTCTGCCATTCCACCGCAACCCAGTACGATAGCACCAATGTTGTCTTCAGCTTTGGCACGGATACATTCCTCAATGAGGCGATCCAGTGCTTCAGTACTGTCATCTTCAAGGTCAAGTACTGGTATTTCGGCAGCGCGGACCCGTCGACAATGGTGCGAAAAACCGTATGATTGGAGTAGATGTTCTGCGATGATTCCGGTGCGCGCCAAGGTCGTTACGATTGTAAACCGGATGCTTATCCTAGTAGCTA
>CAXMTO010000144.1:0-9675 GCA_964196355.1 uncultured Myxococcota bacterium | reverse complement strand
CTATGCTGACACCCCAAGTTCCCGTTGCCAAAGAAGGCTATCCCTTTATAGGCTTTGTAGCCTTCTGCACTCTGATTTTTGCGCTGCTGGATTTATGGATTCCGGCGTCAGTTTTTCTGGTACTGACAACCTTTGTCCTCAGTTTTTTCCGAGACCCTGAGCGCTTTGTTCCGCCACAGGAGAACACGCTGGTTTCTCCTGCAGACGGAAAAGTTCTTCTGGTTGAAAAAACTGATGCTAATGAATTCACAGCTGGTAAGGCCTATAAAATTTCAATCTTCATGAATATTTTTAATGTTCACGTAAACCGAATCCCTGTCTCCGGAAAAGTTGATGATGTCATCTATATGCCCGGTAAATTTTATTCGGCTGACAGTGCTAAAGGCGCCTTACAGAACGAGTATTGTGCAACTGTTCTCACCACTTCAAGTGATAAAACTATCGCCTTTGTCCAGGTCGCGGGGCTTATTGCCCGCCGTATCGTCTGCTGGCTTGAACCTGGTGATCAGGCGGACAAGGGGAAACGTTATGGCCTTATCAGGTTCGGTTCAAGAGTCGATCTCTATCTCCCGGAAGAAACTGATATTAAGGTACAAGCCGGGCAGAAAGTTCGGGCAGGGGAGTCTGTCCTGGCTTATCTTAATTAGCACTCTACAACTCATTCTTCTTTCAGTGCAGCCTTGCGGATTATAAGCGGAACAGCCAAAGGCAGAAAACTTGTAGCACCAGCCGGACAGACGCTTACTATCCGTCCCACTTCTGACCGTGCTCGAGAAGCACTTTTCAGTATACTGGGGGATCGTGTCAACCAGGCAAACGTTCTCGATCTTTTTGCAGGAACAGGTGCTATAGGATTGGAAGCATTCAGCAGGAATGCCAAAAGCGTTATTTTTGTGGAGAATGACAAATCTGCTCTGGAGATACTAAAAACGAATATTCTACGTTGTCATACCGGATATTCGGGTAACTGCGAGATCCGTGTAATTAAACATGATTTAACTCACAGCCTGCCCCTAAATAAACTTCCCAGACAGCATGGATCAGAATTTGATTTGATCTTTGCCGACCCGCCATACTCAAAAAACCTTTCCATTAATATACTTAATCTGCTAAACAGCAGTAGCCTCTTGTCGCCAAGTGGCCAATTGATTGTGGAGGAGAGATTTAACGTCAATCTTCCTGTTGATTTTTCAGATATTGCACTGATAGACAAACGAACCTATGGCGAAGCCACCTTTTCGTTTTATGAAAAAAAACTTCCTGAGAGGGGTAGTGTCAAATGAGCTGTCAATACCGAGTTGAACCATCTATTGCCGTCTATCCTGGTACTTTTGATCCAATTACCATGGGCCATGTGGACATTATAGAGAGAGGTCTCGATCTTTTTAGTAAAGTTATAGTTGCTGTGGCGGTTAATGCTTCTAAACTTCCACTCTTCACCCTTGATGAAAGGATGAAAATGATAGAAGATACTATAAAAGATTATTCCAGGGTGGAAGTACGTTCGGTTTCAGGGCTCCTCGTCGATTTCGCACAGGAACAAAACGCAAAGGCTATTATACGCGGTATTCGCGCCGTTTCAGATTTCGATTATGAATTTCAGTTGGCGTTGATGAATAGAAAACTCAACAGGGAGGTTGACTCCGTATTTCTGATGCCGAGTTTTAGATGGATTTTCATTAGTTCCTCCATCATAAAAGATGCCGTACGAAATGGTGGAGACGTAAGTGATATGGTTCCCTTTAATGTAAATGAAATGCTGATGGAAAAATTTTCCATTTCGTCCTGACCACTCGCCAATAACTGCCTTGCTTTACCACAGGATTATATCAAAGGGCTTTCGATGACACTGGCATCACAACCTCATCCCCTGAACGAGAATGGCAAACGACGCAGTTTTCTTCTCTATCTTACCTCCTTGGCTCTTTTATATCCCATTATGCGCTTCGCTGGATACAGTGTCCCTAAAAAGCCCAATTACGTAAAAATCACCTCTCAGTTGCCTCTTACAGGATATCTCATTACTCGAGATTTCATTCTTTTTGATAAAGGCGATCTCTGCTGGGCCCTTTCAAGAAAATGTACCCATCTGGGCTGCAAGCTGCACTATAGTGAAACAAAAGATATCCTGGAGTGCCCCTGTCACCAAAGCAGGTTTCATGCCTCAACTGGAGACGTTGTCAAAGGTCCGGCGGAAAAGCCACTCAGGGTATTTCCAGTAGAAAAACGCGAAAACAGCCCATATTACATAGTCACAACCTGAATCCATATTTTAAGAACAAGGTACTAAACTGACTATGAAAAACTTCCGACCTCTCTCACTGCTTAAAAATGCAAAATGGGGTGGGTGGGCTCTAATCTGCCTTTATGTCTCACTCTTTTCAGGCATAATAGTTGGCTTACAGTACGAATATACAACTCCTTATTACTCAACTGCATCAATTGATCTCATCGTACCATTCGGTGGTTATTTCAGATCCCTGCACTTCTATTCAAGTCAGTTCTTTTTCCTCCTCTCATGCATCCACCTGGCATTTGTATATAGTGAAACTGATCAATATACAAAAGGTGACTGGGTTCAACTGAGCAGTACCCTGCCCATAGCTCTGCTTCTCCTCTTCACCGGTTATGTTTTGAGGGGTGACAGCACAGGTTCTTCAGCGGGAATCATTGCAGAAAACATAGCCCTTTCAATCCCATTAATTGGAACCTTCCTCAATGATCTCCTGTTTTCTATCTCCGAAAGCGGCATGCAAAAAGTTTATCTCCATCATGTAATCTCGCTCGATCTTCTCCTGTTAATTTTCCTCTGGAGTCATCTCCGCAAGCACCGTGTGTTTCTCAGAGATCATCTTTTCATGCTCTCCGCGGCATTCTGCCTGCCTATATTAATTCTTGCACCACTGGAGCCCGATCAGCTCGGAGTCAGCTATATTTCCGGACCCTGGTTCTTCCTTGGGCTTCAGGAGACGCTGCGATACTTCCCACCGCTGCTGGCGGGTATAATCGCTCCGTTCTGTTTCCTTATTGCGCTATATGCGGCCCAACCGGAAACCAGTCGGAGCCGGCTCGCTCTCTCTTTTATAGGTATCTGGCTGTTTTCTTACACTCTGCTTTCTCTGGTTGCTTACTTTCGGTAACGATCGACACTTTACACTTTGCTCACAACCAAAAAAAAACGCCTGCCACTGATATCAGATGACAGGCGTTCTACTAACTTCCACCGACAAACGGGAAGGGTTACTCTGTTTTATTTTAAGGTGACTTGTTTAAACAATAAATCCTGTTGCCACTTTAATACCTTCGATATTTCTCTATGCAGCACTTCCTGATTTTGATCCAGTGTCCCCTCATCCAATAGGCTTAGGGCATCATAATTTGATTTAAGTAATTCATAGGCTCCCGGGTCTGAATCAGCACGACATCTCTCAATATGCTGGGTAATCGTTGAAAGCAGCTGCAAGAAAGACTTTTCAAGAGATTTTGCTGACCACTGCTGTTGTAACTGGTCAATTTCGGAACCAAGCCTTCGAATAATTTTTTCATTAAATCCAGGGCCAATAGAATCAATATATTGTCCTACGGTCTGAATCGAATCAGGTGAAACATCCAGAGATGCTGCCTCTTCTTCAGTGGGAAAAGTAACCAGCTCAAAAACAACTTCCTCCTCGTCGTCTGTCTTGAGTCCATCCACTTCTGATTCACTTTCAGCATCTTCGACGCCCTGGTCCAAACCAAAAAATGCGTCTAGATTCCTGTCAACCTCAGTAGCGAGATCATCAATTACTTCAACTTCATCAGTAATCTGTTCACCTTCCACTTCAAGAGAAGGTTCATCTATCTCGGCGTCAAGACCATATTCTGGTTCATGGACTGGTTCTACAACCGATTCCTCGTCATCAAAGACAGCATCAACCTCGTCAGCAAGCAGATCCTCTCCCTCTATTTCAAACGCATATTCTGGCTCAATGACTGGTTCTCCCCCCGGTTCCTCATCATCAAAGCCAATACCTTCTCCGGTTATCTGAAGCTCCTCCTCTACAACAGAAGGAGTTTCATCTCTCTCGGCCTCAAGGTCATATTCTGGATCAACAACCGTTTCAGCACCCGGAACTTCATCGACAAAAAAATCATCCAGTTTTTCAAATATTTTTTCATCAACACTTCCTTCATCAGGGGAAGAGGACAGAGAATCTGCACTATACATTGATGCTTCGTCACCGTCACCCAGGGCCGGGGCCAATATCCCGGAATCTTCTATGGGCAGGGCCGCTTCATCCGAATCGTCGTCACCTTCTGTTTCAACATCCACTCCCTGTAAAGCAACTTCCTTATCAACAGGAAAAGTAAGCCCGGAACTTCCAGGTTCATCCTCTGCTACATCATCCGCCGAGGCAGGCGGAGGCGGCGCATCTTCTGGCTCAGCAGCACCAGAGGTGGTAACATCCAATTCAGTCGCATCAACGTCCTGGATTTCAATATCTTCTTCAACAGCGTGAAAAATAGACGGTTCATCTGTTTCTTGAGAAACAACATCCTCTTCACTTTCACCGAAGAACTGGTCAATATGACTTGAAACGTCAATAACGCCATCGGTGCCCAACCCTCTGGCCTCTTCTTCTTCTTGGAAACCTCTACTGTCCTCTTCCTGAAAATCAGCCAGTGCCGGCTGGAGTTCTCCCGTATTTTCTGCAGACACGTCATCTTCCTCGGTTAATGCTGCATATTCTTCGTCACCATCTTCTTCTGTATCTTGGGTGGTAACGGATGAAACTGTCGGCCCGAGGAGAGCCTTAAAAGAATTGAATTTTTCTATCGCTGGAAAGAGAACTGCCTTTTCTTCTTCCAAACTCATTGGTGTTTTTACTATTTTTTCCAGACTCTCGAAAAATAAATGCAGCAACTTAAAGGCATCACCATGGGCATTGTTTTTGTGGACTTTTATATATGTCCCCAAAGTGCCTATCCCCTGTAATAAAATCAGTTTAGGCCGGCTTTCAGCATATTTATCTTCGAGGCGGACCACCTCCTGTCGCAAATCATTCAGGTCTTCCTCGGTGATTTCCCAATCGATCCCGAGGACAGTAGCTTTCAAATTCAATAACTCATTCTCGTTTACCTGTGGTTCTACTAAACTTTGACCTTCGTCTTCGCCTTCAGACAAGCCCTGTTCCCGAGTTTGACGGGCAATTTGCCGTTTTAGACTTTCAAACCGTTTGACATCTTCAAGTAGAATTTCTTTTTTTTGCTCACCGCTCAGATCGTCAGAAGAGATAATTTTTTCAAGATTATAATAAAATTTCAGGAGCAGTTTTATTGCATTAGGATGTGAATCCGCCTTTTGTTGATAAATATACTTGCTGATTTTCTGGAGAGCCTGGACATAGACAAGATTGATTTTTTCACCTCTCCAGAGTCCCTCCAGGTAGATAAGCTCCTCATTAAACTGCATGAGAACCTCATCAGTAATCTCCCAGTCAATTGATAAAATCAGACTTTTCAGTCTGCTCGTGGGGGATTCTTCCTGATCTGAAAATTCAAAAAGATCCACTGCTTCGCTAGGGTCATACTCTTCATACTCATCTGCCCCAACGGTCAAATCGTCATCGTATTGATTTTCATTATACTGATCAACCACAGTTTTTCTCTCTAGAGTAATTTTTTCTGAATTGAAATAACTGTTGAAGAAATAATCCTCTTCAATGTTGCTGCAACATTGTATCCAGTGATTGCACTGGCTTCCAGATAAGGTACCTGCAACCGGCTGTTTAAATCCTTTTGCAAAACAGAAACGGGAAGGACTGGAATACCATGTTCTTTCAAATCGATTTTATTATATTGCATCACCAAGGGTATTTTAAAAATGGACTCCTTGTATGATAGAAGGTTTTCATGCAACTGATTCAACGATCTGATATTTTTTTCGCGCTGCTTTTCCATTGCGTCTGCAACGAACACAATGCCATCCACTCCTCTTAAAACAAGCTTTCTGGTAGCATTATATTTGACCTGTCCAGGAACAGTATATAATTGAATTTTTACGTCATATCCTTTTATTTTCCCCATATCAAAGGGCAAAAAATCGAAGAACAAAGTCCGATCTCCATGGGTCTTGAGGCTGACCATCTCAGACTGGATCTGCTTTCGATATGTACGATTAATAAATTCTAAATTCGTTGTTTTCCCGCAACGGCCAGGCCCATAATATACTACTTTAACCTGTACAACCTTGTCCTTTAAATTAACGAAACTCAAAGTGCCACTCCCTGTAGGCTCTCAATGCTGAATAACTCAAGGTTAAGCTGAATAATCGTATTTACTTCCAGCCTCTTCGTTGTCTGAGAAATCCCTTCCTCCAACAAGCCGAACGACTCGGCCCTGAAATATTGGCCCAATGTCTACCGTTAAATTTTTACAACACCCCACCTTTGAACGAAAAAATCACTATTCGGAGCACCATCAAATCAGTAATCTGTCTTCTTCTGAAGGCACACCAATACTCGTCACTATTTTTTGTCCCATATTTTCTTTATCTTTTCTATAACACTTACAACATTCAACCTGAGAAAACCTAAGGAAATGCCTTTACCAAACATGGAAATAAGAAGCAGTTCATCATCTATCTTGCTAAAATGAATATTAGAGTCTTGCCCTTTGTGAAAAAGCAAAGAAAACTCCTGCTCACCGACAAGTTTTGCCATAGCGTCAACTGTAGCAAAATTGCCCGCTGCCAGGGCAGCAAAAGAGTAAACGTCATATTTGTTTTCTCTATTGTCCTTAACAGTGATTATATTCCCTGCCATGTCTATTATAATGACGCAATCAACACCGAGCTTAATCAGTTTTTCTGACAACACCACATCAATTTGCTCAAGTTGTTCTTGACTGACAATCCCATAATTCATGCCACAAACCTCTTCTTAATAATTTTCACAGGTACCAGTTATTCCCTAAATCCTCTTTTTCGAGACTTGCATTTACACCAAGAATAAATGCATACATATGAAATATATGTACAGAGATAATACAGTAATATTGTCACCATAAGGAATCCTAAAAACAAATTACTTCCACTACTATACGATAGTTTTTCCTCTATATGAAGATATATTTTATATTCATATTAAAAAACCATCATCACAACCAGGAAAAACAATAAATGTTAAAGGCGAACACCCTCACATAATTTTCTGCTTTGGGAAAATTTGGGAAGATAATTCTAGAGCGTCAACACGATTCCGAATTGCAACAGGCTGTTATATCTGATACAACAGTCGGCGGGAGGAAAACACTTTGAAGAATATTACAGCACATTTACCTGTTCTCGGCAAAGGCACATATCTCATAGACACCCACTGTCACCTCGACATGACATCCTATGACGAAGATCTCCGAGAAGTACTTGAGAGAGCTGAAAAAAATCAGATCAGAAGAATAGTCACAATAGGAATTGATCTAACCAGTTCAGAAAGGGCGATTCTGCTTGCCAGAAGATACAAGCAGGTATCTGCAACAATCGGCATTCACCCGCATGACGTTAAAAATACGACAGATCAAGATTACGAAGAACTAAAGCGAATGTTCGCCAAATACTCAGCATACATTGTCGGTTATGGCGAGATTGGTCTTGATTATGTCAAGAATTATAGTTCCATCGACAAACAGCGACACCATTTCGCAAAGCAGTTACATCTTGCAGGCGATCTCAATCTTCCCGTTATAGTTCACAACAGGGAAGCGGACACCGACACGCTAACTCTATTAAAAGAGGCCGAACCGCTGAATCGAGGCGGCATTATGCACTGTTTTTCAGGTGATTATGATTTTGCCAGACAAGTACTGGATTTGGGACTACTCATTTCCATACCCGGGATAGTCACCTTCAAAAGCGCAACCACCTTACAGGAAGTGGTCAGGAAGATACCGCTCACCTCAATTGTTATAGAAACAGACGGGCCTTTTCTGGCGCCCCATCCATACAGAGGAAAAAGAAATGAACCAAGCCTCGTACTACACACAGCGAGCAAAATAGCTGAAATCCGAAATACGAGTATCGAGGAAGTTGCAAAACAGACTTCCCTGAATGCTGAAAAACTCTTCGGGTTCGATAAAGGGAAACAGCACAATGATCTCTGAAAATATAAAGACAATTCAACAAAAAATCGCAAAATTCGCAGCCGCATCTAACAGATCCCACGAAGACATTAAGCTTGTCGCTGTCTCCAAGAGGTTCCCTGTCGCAGCGATACAAGATGCCTATGCAGGGGGACAAACACTTTATGGTGAAAATTATATCCAGGAAGTTCAACAAAAGAGGCCTGAACTGCCAGAGCAGGTACGTTTCCACTTTATAGGTCACCTGCAAACCAACAAGGCAAAAATAGCAGCAGAATCATGCGCTGTAATTGAAACTATTGACAGAATTAAACTTGCAAGAGCACTCAATAAACGCCTGGAAGAGCTCAATAAAGACATGGACATCCTGGTTCAGGTAAATATAGGGGATGATCCGGGTAAATCAGGCGTATCAGTACAAGAGGCTGAAAAGTTACTTTATGAATTGAAATCTATTTCCCGACTTCGTACCTGCGGTCTGATGACCATGCCTCCAATCGAAGCAAATCCAGAACTTTCACGCCCTCACTTCAGGCGTTTACGGTTGCTGGCAGCGGAGCTCTCAGCAAAAGACCTCTTTTATAACAGTAAAAAAATAGAACTCTCCATGGGCATGTCCAGTGACTACCATATTGCAATTGAAGAAGGTGCAACCATTGTCAGGGTAGGAACGGCAATTTTTGGCAACAGGCCTGCAAGGAGATAAAAAAAGAGGGAAATCCGACTAATGCGGTTTCCCTCTATGTATAGCGCTCAGAAACATCTGCTGCGGTTGATTTATTTCTTTGACGCCCTCTTAGCAGCCTTCAGTGGATTAATTCTTACCTTCGAAATCGTTATCTCCGGCTTTGCATGGGTCGCAAAGTTACAGATTCCGAGTTTCCATTTCGCGGTAGGATCCAAAAAGCTCGTACAGAATTGTTTGCCTTCCTGCTCAACAACACGATTACAGCCATCACATTTGTCTATGACGGGCTGAAAGCCACCGTCAATATAGTTTTTTTCAATTGCCTGCTTTTTCATGCACCATTCCTCCATGAGTATGGCTCTTTCTGATCTCGAGAAAAGTGTTCAAGAGAACAATTCAAATAAAATGCCATTAATAATTTACCAAGAACCTCCCAGTATACCAGTGTAAAACAAACCTCACAAGGATTATTTCATCCCTTAACTACAGATATTTCATAATAAAAATCGTCATAATCTTGCCATTCATCTCCTTGTATTCTCCAACCTTTTGATATACAATGAGTTTTGTGATATCCTTTTCTTGATGTGGAAGGCTTAGTTAAAATCGGAGTAGTTAACAGCCATCCAGGCACTACTTCCGTATGAAAGAATAAGTAGTCCAGATATGCTTTTGAATATTTTTTTGACAGGAAAGTGATTTAAGAAAAACTGCTTTGCGGATTAACACCATTTAGATCGGAGAAGAACATGCCAGTATATGTATGGAAAGGAAAAAACTCCTACGGAGATAAACGTAAGGGAGAAATTGAAGCCCCGGATCAAGCCTCCGCTTTAGCACAGGTTAAACGTCTTAGAATTTCTGACCCTGTC
>CAXMTO010000143.1:0-3593 GCA_964196355.1 uncultured Myxococcota bacterium | reverse complement strand
TTCCTCCTTCGATTTCGGCATAGGCAAGTCTGTGCAACGATAAGCTATTTTGTCTGGACACTCAGACTTCAAGTCGAAGTATCAAAGAGACCTCGACACTATAACTAAATGGTTCCCAAGGGACCAACAGTACAAAGGAGTATTTCACGATGGCTGAAGGTACAGTAAAGTGGTTTAATGATGCAAAGGGTTTTGGTTTTATTGAGATGGACGGCGGAAAAGATGTTTTTGTTCATCATTCCGCAATTCAGTCCGAGGGTTTCAAATCCCTCCAGGAAGGCGCACGGGTGACCTTCGATGTTGTCGACGGCCCAAAAGGACCTGCCGCAGAGAACGTTGTCCAGCAGTAATAACTCCTTGATATCAAACATTGCAAAGACCCAGCAACCATGTTGCTTTTTGGTACAGGCTTAGCTAGTCTTGCTGGTGCACGGTTTAGAAAGAAGAAAAAGTAATAATCCTTTTATCCCGAATGCGAAGGCATGGTCAGAAATGGCCCTGCGTTTTTTTATTCTAAACAAGAGACAATTCCAGACAATATTGTTGGTCTGGAATAATCTTTTAGGCGAAATGCTGCTTTTAAAATCTTATTTTTTCAGAAAAGCCGGGGAACTGTTAGGAAACCTAGGTGCGCTACTATATTTCTTTCCGGTCCATCATTTTTTTTTAAGGAAGGCAGATATTCCATAAGAGAGAACCATGACATTATCAGTAAAACAACGCGAAAAAATACTTGCAGCCAATCAGAATGAATTTGGAGAGCGATACCAGAGCCTTAATTTCCCAGATAGTCTCGCACTGCAGGTCGCGGACCGGAAGCGATTGGGATATCTGGCGGAATTGCAAGAAACCGTAGTCAGCGGCTTCCTGGGCACCAAACTCTATACCCGCAGGCTGTCACCTGGATGCCGGATCTGCACGGAAGGTGGCTGGTCATGTCTTTTCATCAGCGGCAAATGTAATTGTCATTGCTTCTATTGTCCAACCGCTCAGGACGAGGTAGGAGTACCTACCACCAACTCGGTTGAGTTTGCCCAGCCTGCCGATTATGTGGCCTATCTCGAACGATTCTGTTTTACGGGAGCAAGTATCAGTGGTGGGGAGCCCCTCTTAACCCTGGAGCGCTCACTCTCCTTTGTCAGGGCAATCAAAAATCGTTTCGGTTCGGCCATGCATGTCTGGCTTTACACCAACGGCACACTGGCAACGGTTGACATCCTAACGCAATTGCGGGATGCGGGGCTTGATGAGATTCGCTTTGATATCGGCGCAACCGACTATAACCTACAGCCACTGCAACGAGCTGTCGGGCTGATCCCGTCGGTAACGGTTGAAATTCCAGCTATTCCGGATGAAAAGGAACGGATGAAAGGCTTGCTTGACGAATTGCGGGATAAAGGCGTGCAGCATCTCAATTTGCACCAGCTTCGTCTGACCCCCTTTAATTTTGACAAGCTGCAAGCCCGCAATTATCGCTATATTCATGGTGAAAAGGTCACAGCACTCGATTCCGAACTGGCAGCTCTGGAGATCCTTCACCATAGCATCCGGGAGAGCATCGATCTTCCAATTAATTACTGCTCATTCCCATATAAAAACCGTTTTCAAAGCCGAGCCTCGCGACAGCGCAATGCGTCCTTTTTACTCAAAGGATTCGAAGCCCTGACCGAGAACGGCTTTATCCGCACCCTGACCCTGTTGGGCAAACCGGCGAAACTGGAGAACCTTGTCAGTTTCTTCCACCAACATAACCATAATAATACCTTATGGAGCCTCAACGGTGCCAAAAACCGATTGACCCTGCATCCGAGTCTCTGTTCGCTGGTTGAACCCGACAGTTTTCGACTGCTGGTTGCCCATAGCGCCGCCTATCAACGATCGTCACTGACTTACCGCAACCCTTTCACCACTGTTGAACTCAGCCCGACCAAGAAAATCGTGCTCGAACGGGAAAAACACCATGCAGACCTTGAGCTTGATCAAGACCAGGCAGAACTGTTTTTCAGGGTTTTCCTGTTGAAAACGCAATCCTCCGATGAACTACCACAGCAGGACATCTGGGACGAACTACTGGTTTTTGAAAAAACACCGGAAGGTTTACTGGAATATTTTTAATCCTTTAAGAAAATTGTTTTTTGCCCTTTCTCTTTGTCAAAGAATTCATGACCTGATGATTGAGATTCTCATTCACTCCAGCGACAGTTCTCCTAACAAGGATAGCTAAATGCTTAAAAATATTTGTCAGGTTTTTGCGATAATTAGCACAACAGAACAATAGGGAGTAGTCCATGGTTTAAGAGATGACACAAAGGTAATTGCTGACCATCTATAGATTACTGATGGTCTGGAAACATCAATAATTTAAAATGCTCCATTTGGGATATTTTTTAGGCACAATCATTTGCAAACATCTCAGGAATAGCCTTAATTTACTGTTTTTTTTAGTTTGCTACTATTGCCAATGGACATGTTAGCAGTTTCAAAATTATGCTCCGCCCCTTGGTTCTAAATGTTGTAAAAGAATGTGTTTGAAAATATTCTCAAGAACATAGTTTCTTACATAGAAGATTCTTGATTAATTAAAATTAATTCTTAAGTTGATTCTATTCGCTTTTCTTTGTTCATTTCTAGATTCATAACAAAGAGAGGGATCACCTACATAAAATATATAAAACTTGAGGTAAAATCATATGGTATCGACATTTCGTCCCTTTTTTCTTAGTTTCATAATGGTATTTTTCTTGTCGTCACAATCTGCCCACGCAGTATTTTATGAACATGACCCTGATGATCCAGGGGAAAATGCACCGATAGGTGAGGGTGAAAAGGCTGTCATTCCCCTAGATACAAAAGACCCTGGGTATAACGTTTGGCAAACTACCCGTGATGATCTCACGAAAGGTCGTGAGCCAGGTCCGATAAATATACAACGTTTTCCCGGGGGACCAGGTTTTATGGGAATCCCAACATTTTTTAAGTTGCCTATCGCTTTAACTCCCGAAGACTTAAAAGCTGGAGATGTGGATGTTGCAATCGTAGGCGCATATACAGACATGGGTGCTGGTGGTCGTGGCGCAGCCTGGGGGCCAATGGCATTTCGTGCATCCCCAAGTACAGGGGGATGGGGGGCGTTTTCAATGGATCACATGCTGACTTTAGTCAACCCCTTTGAAGAAATGACGATGGTTGATTACGGTGATGCCCCTCTGGACCATTTGAGTACTGAACGCACTATGCCTGCTATTCGTGAGTTTATCCGTCAGATAGCCGCTGTTGAGCGAAAAGACGGCACACATGTCATTCCTCTAATCATTGGAGGTGATCACTCCTTGATGTATTCTGATGTTGCTGGAGTTGTTGATGTATACGGAAAAGGTAATGTAGGGGTAATACATTTTGATGCACACTATGACGCTACCAAAAACATTTTTGGGCATATGATCAGCCACGGCCAACCAGTGTATCGCCTGATTGAAGAAGGGCACGTGCCAGGGAAGAATTTTATTCAGGTTGGACTTCGGGGGTATTACCCGGATGAGGAATCTTTTGTCTGGATGAGAGAACAAGGTTTTCGTTATCACACCATGGCAGAG
>CAXMTO010000142.1:0-4922 GCA_964196355.1 uncultured Myxococcota bacterium | reverse complement strand
TGGCAAGTTTTAAAAACTGGCCAAATCGAATTGGCAATTCTTTTACAATGACGTGTTTTATCATATGATTTCAGGTTGATAGGTGAGGGTGGTCAAGATTGGTGCCGAATTTCTTCCGGCTGCTCGTAATCCAGGCAGTCTTGATACGATGATACTCGAAGTAGGTGCCATCTTCATTGAAAATGATCTTGGGTTTCTTACCAATTCTGAAGGAGGATTCTAACTCTTTCCTTCTATGCAATTGTAACTCCGAGAGTAACTGGGGACTTGCGTGGATTCAATGATTGTCGATACCGGAAATAGCCAGATCTATCCGGAAGAACTGATTGATCCGAGTGCTGGTCCTTTACATCTCAAATTAGGCCTCAGCTTTACAAACAACCCGGCTCCGGTCTATAGCCCAGGCGACGCGGATAAAATCGTAGTAACAGCCGTTGGATTGCATTTGTTTTCCATTGATGATGGTATTTCAGATCAAATTTCCGAACTGCAAGACGATGTTGAAGCTCTAAATGTTGCCGTTGATGGTCTGGAAAGTGATGTTGCCCGCCTAATACCTTTTGTTCTCACAATCAGAGATGATTTAAACACCTTAGAAGAGGAATTCGTCACCCACGGTCATATGTATCTGACAGGCAAAGGAAAGGGACATAACAATACTGAAGCATATTCAGGGCTGGCTTCGTACGAAGAGCCTTCAACCCTGCCACCTCCCAAAGAAAAGAAAAAAAAGAAATCAAAGAAAAAAAAGAGAAAGTAAACCGGATCCAGGGATTCTAAAAAATTCCGATCTATTCGGATTAAAACCAAGCTGCTCTTAAATAGCAGGCGGTTGGCGTAAAGCCAGGCGTGGATAAAAAAAGATTAAGGGCAGGGCCATATCGGCTCTGCCCTTTTTTTTTCAACATACGAGATTGTTCCTATAAATATAATTACGAAGTTGCCCCAAAAACCTAGCAATATCAGAGGGCGTTTTTGACTTTTTAAAGCCCATATTTTCCTGAATATCCTAACAGGATAAAAATACCTTCAAAGAGAAGATGGTTCCAGAAAATTTCGGATGCGAGTGACCATTGGCAACTGCAAGATAAAATTAAACCCTCGTTGTAATATTTACAAAATTTGGTCTTGATTTCTACAATTTATAGTCAACGCAGAGAATCGCATTAGAGTGCGATGGTTGGCATACGTATACCTCCGTGATCGGACAGAGCCACCCCTCACTTGTTCGGTCGGAATATCTCCCACTCCTTTTTGCATCTGCTTCTAGGGAGTGGGAGATATCTTTTTGATCGATGAAAGACAAATGACTTTCAATGGAAAAGAAATACGAATTATGGTAAAAGTTGTTGGATTGACTGCCTAGTAAATCATTGAAATATCATTTGTTTTAGTCTGAAATAAGCCTTGGCAATTCTTCAGTTTTGATGTACTTTAGTTCTTCTGGCATATTTAAAGGGATATACGTATTAGTGTTGAAAAGAATTGAGATTATAATTCTATAATATAGTATTGGATATATTTACCGCGTAATTTAATATCATCCCACAAAGGGGTAAGTACCTGGGTGGTGTAACCATGTATATAATTTTAACAGAAGTTCTTAAGTTTCTTGTTTTTTATGACAGGGTTTCAGTAGTAAGGTACTAAAATTTAAAAGGGAGTATGGACCTATGCGATTGAAAGCTGTTGTATGTCTCGTAATGAGGTGTTGTCTGCTGTTGCTGGTAGTTGCAGTATTAAACGGTTGCAGCATGAATAGCGGTAGTGGTGGGAATACGGTAGCAGCCCCGGAAACTGAGAGTGAGCTGGCTCCTTTAACAACCATGGTTGAGAGTTATGGGGATATTGAATTGCCCATAGAGATGACTCTTCAAACAAAGAACAGCATGGCCATGCGCACAGATTCTTTTAAGGGCGGCATACATGTTTTCACAGGAAACGTCGAAATTTCTTCACTTCGCGACTATATAGTCGCTTCCATGCGTAATCATAAATGGAAAATGGTTGGAGAAGCTTCATACAACAACGTAATGCTGGCTTTTGTTAAACCAAATAAAACCTGCATGGTGGTTTTATCCAAAGGTTCTGCCGGGGTGATGTGGAAAACCCAGGCAAACTTCTATGTAACTGTAGATGTAGCAGCAGTAAATCGGCTCAATCCTTTTGGGGAACCGATCAAACAGTAAGTCGATTTCATCCCTCAAATAATTGCTGTTAATATGAGGTAATTGTTTGAGGGAAGTTTTATTTTCTACTTTTCTGTTCTAAGGCAGCAGTGGAGAATTTCCTCTATTGCTTTCAGGGACATATCTTTCATCCTCCATATCTTCGCCTGCGGTAATGCGTTCTCGGCGATATGTTGTATACTGTCCTCGCCCACACCGATATCCTCCAGACAGATGGGGGCACCTATCCGCTTGAACCAGTGTGTTAAGTAGTCTATTGTCGCCTCAGCAGATTCCTCAACCGTCCCTGCCTCTATGCCGAAAGCGTTTTTCCCTAATTTGGATATACGTGACGGGGATGTGCGGACAGCGTACCTCATAACTCCGGGGATGGTTATCGCCAAACCGGCACCGTGAGGTATGCCATATAAGGATGTGAGGGCATGTTCAATGAGATGCATCGGAAACATGACCTTTCCAAGGCCTGCAGAAATAATCCCATTAAGTGCAAGAGATGCTGACCACATAAGGTTTGCCCGTGCGTCATAATCAGTTGGATCGATCAGGCAGCGATCTGTATTTGTCATTATATTCTTTAAAAGGCCTTCCATCAATGCATCCTGCACGGAGCTGTCTAAGACCAAAGTTGTCAGGTAAAATTCTAGAATATGGGACAGCGCATCGATTGCACCAAAGGCGGTATAAGCCGGTGGCACAGTAAAGGTAGTCTCAGGGTCGAGTATTGATGTCTTTGGAAAGAGGTGCCTGTTGGCAAAGCCGAATTTCAATCTTTTTACATCATGTGTGATAACCATTCCAGAATTGTTTTCTGATCCTGACGCTGCCAGGGTGGGAACTGTTGTTACCGGCAGACTATTTTTTATACTTTTCTTACCTGTTAAAAATTTCCACACATCATGACTCACCAGAGCACCGGCGGAAATCGCTTTAGCCTCGTCAAGAACTGAGCCACCGCCGACCGCGCAAATCACATCACACCTGTGACGTTTACACCTTTCAACCCCCTCACTGACATGGCTGAGAACAGGGTTAGATTGCACTCCTGAATGTTCGTGGATTTGTGCTCCGGATTCAGTCAGGGAGGAGATAACCTGTTGGTAAATTCCACTGTTTTTTATTGAATTACGGCCATACACCAGCAGGACATTTTTCCCAAAAGCTACCGTTTCCCGCCCAATCGCCGGAATCGTGTTTTTGCCAAAGAGAATTTTGGTCGGGGTGTGAAAAACGAAATTATCCATAGTTAAAGGGAGGAATTACCTCTTTGGGTTCAAAAGGTCTTTTTGAAAATTATAAACACCGGTTAACGGTAAAAAATGCCTGCACTTTTTTCAGTACCAGCTTGATGGGTATAAGTACCTTGGTGGTATATGTGACCTCCTAATTTCAAAACATATTACTCAGTTTCTTGTTTTTTACACCCCTCAAGGGGGTACTGAACTGAGTGACAGGGTTTCTGGAGTAAGGTACTAAATACGGTTGAAATCGATATATAGTCTGCAATATCCAGGCATTCAGGTCTAGTCGATGGGGCAATGTTTGCTGCCTCGATTGCCTGTTGCGTGTATTTTTTATTGAGAGCTTTGTCATTTGCTGCAGGGATATTAAAAAATCTTCCACTGGCAAGAGTGTTGAGCAGCGTTTTTCTCCGTTGACTAAACGCAGTCCTGACTATTCGATTGAAAAATGTCCTGCTAAACTCGGAGATATCATCAGTTATCATGGAATTTTTCGTGAAATCAATTGTAACAACAACGGAATCTATTTTGGGTTGAGGATGGAACTCATGAGGTTTCAAAGTCATGACCTTTTTCACGCTGGCATAAACACCAAGAAGCACAGTAGGTATCCCATAATCCTTTGAATTTGGTTTTGCCATCAGTCGATCAGCCACTTCTTTCTGGAGCATTATTGTGGCTTTGGAAATGAGATGAGCGTTATCAATTAATTTGAAAATAAATGGATTGGAAATTGAGTAGGGAAGGTTCGCCATAATGATGAGATCCATTCCACATTTATCGTGTAGCTCATCAAAATCTGCAGAGAGAATATCCTGGTGTACAAGGGTGACATTTCGCGGAAGTTCGCCCCCCTCATTGTGAAGTCGAACTATTCCACGATCTATTTCGTATCCGTACACATGGCGTGCAGACCTTGCAAGAGGGTGCGTCAGTGCACCAAGCCCTACGCCTACCTCAACTACAACATCCTCTGTAGTTATTTGTCCTGCGTTAACTATTGCCTCAGCGGTCTGCCTGTGGACGAGGAAATTTTGCCCAAATCGCTTTTTCGGAGCCAGGTTATGAACTTTCAGCATAGCTCTGGTTTGTCCGTGTCCAGTTATTTTCTTCATTGTGTCACAAATTTTGCGATAAAAAGAAACACCGATGTTATATAAAAAGACCACATAAAATTAACAAATTGGTCCTGTTCGATCGGTTTTTAAAGAATCAAAGGTCGGCCCGGCGTCTTTTAAATGAACCAGAATGGTTACGGAAAAAATAAAGGGCAAGATAGAAACTGACGAAGGTAAAAGGCAGGGCAAGTATAAGGCCGCCAATCACCATGACTATAATAGTTTCATATCCTAAGGTGCCGATTAGCGTGAGTGAATCAAGCATGGAACCAGAGTTTGTCAGTTGCACAAATACTGTTTCCAGCGATTTCAGGTTTACCTCATATGGGGTGATAAAATTACCCAGTCTGGCAGAAAAATAATAAATTGGGAAATAG
>CAXMTO010000141.1:0-13412 GCA_964196355.1 uncultured Myxococcota bacterium | reverse complement strand
CTGGAGGAAAAATCTGGTAACAGACTGCTCTGCCTCCTGTAATGAGAGGCCTGAATTTTCGGCAAATTTCTTGATGATTGTTCTTACATCGCTTTCACCGTCGATCATCAGCCAGACTGAACTGCCGGAGGCATCCAGTTGAAGCTTTTTGGTGAGCTTCGTATGCGACTCCTTCTTAAAGCGTTTTGCTATTTGTAAGAAAAAAGGTTTGATGCTGAGTGGATATTCTATGAGTACATCGCCGTTTTCTGCGTGTTGCCATTCTATTCCTGGAAGGTGCTGCGGAATACATGCCAGAGATTCTGTCCTGTTCAGAGAGCCTGGCTGCACCTTAGATTTGAATAATTTCATAGTGATTACAAATGGATTGACTTGTTTCAACTGGTATTGGTCGAAGTGATTCGAGGACTATTGCAAGCAGACGGTTGCTTGTCGCAAGGTGACGGATTTCTGCCCGGACAAATGGTTTTTTCCGTTTAAATCGTAAGGTGAGTTGTCGGCCGATTGCTGGTGCCCGGTACCCTTTGCAAAATTTGCCATCGTCACCGAATTGTACCGGCAGATCTGGTATGTCAGCAAGACTTCTGAGGATTTCCTCTAGCGGTTGATTGGCGAGTCTGGCGTCAGCCGGTCCAAGTTTACATGTGTGCAGGATACAATGCGTGCCGCGAAATGAGATTCGGGTGAGACCTGGTGCAAATGAATAATCGATAAGAGAATAGCCTGATGGGAGTTGCAGCTGAAAATCTTGAAGAGCCCAAATTTCGGGCTTATCCGGTGCGCATTGGCATGAAAGCGATTTTATGCAATTAACCAGGAGCGGTTCAATCTTTTTATTCCTGTTACTGAGTTGGAAAAGCAGGGGAGACTGGCACTGTTTGCAGATACATACACCAGTATTAAGATAGAGATGATCCAACTTGCCGTAACAGGTAACGTCGTATCTGTCTTTTAGAAAAGACCACTCAGAAGGAAGATCCAGTTCATGGAGCGTTGTAACTGTTTTTTTTATTCGTTTAAATAGAGATCGGGACTGGTTGCCTCTTCTCTTTCGAACTTTTTGCCAACGTATTTCAAGGATGGGGGAAAAATCTTCTTCAAAAATGAGATGGTTGTGCCCGCCCAGGTGGGCTTCCCATGGCCCAGGAACTGTGAGCCGGATACCATTCCAGCCAACTTGCCTGAGTTTGATCGTGTTTTCGGCCAGCATGTTATGGGCGAGGGATCAGGTAGGACCAGTCAGATTTTTTATTCTCCTCTTTTGTTTTTAAGTCTGTTTTTTTCCCGGCGGCACCATACCTTTGATTAAAGCAGATTCGTTCCTCTTGGATGCGGTCCGGGTATGAAAGTTTTACCATATTACCTATGGTATCGTCAGGGTCCTTTGCATTGTAGTGGAGTCTCAGAGTGATACGGTTATTATCTTTGTCGGTAAAACGCCATTTCCATAGATGTATAAGCCCAAAAGAATCTCCCTTCCAGGAATCGGGTTGGCCGTATTTTTCCTTGTATTTGGCTAGCAGGGTTGTATAAAAAGCCTTACTCTTGTCCTCATATTTGAGTTTGATTTTTAATACTTTCCCTTCGTATTTACATACACCGTATGAGATTATGCCCTTTCGGAACCCGTGGCGCCCGGTGACTACAACCTCCTTTAAAAAGTTGGACTTTATGGCGTCGGGATAGTCGTCAATATCGCTACCGAGTGAGATTCCGCCGACTTCATGCGGTACATCTTCAGCGAAAATAAATAATGGAAAAAACATAATACCCAGGAATGGGATGAGCTTGGTTGCGATGGTGATTAGAGCTTTCATATGTCAATTTCTATAGTGGTCATCACAGAGTGCACAGTGTTTTTATCAAAAAAGGTAAAGTAATTTCCAACCTTCCCGCTGTTTCTAAACAGTGGTCATATGCGCATAGCATGTCAAGCCCGGCAGGGCCGCTTTTTAGTGCCTTACTCCTGAAAATCAGTTATAAAAAACAAGAAATATGGAGAGTGCATTGAAGTTAGGAACTTAAAGTAATCACCAGATAGAGAACGTAGAGAGACCTTCGAGGCACTTATACCCCTCAGGTAAGCGATAGACTCCGAGCGTGTACTAAAAAGAGTGCAGGATTTTTTACTGTTTACCGGTGTCAGCACCATCCTGAGCCGGATAGGCAGCGGCAGGCTGACTATTCCCACATTGTCAATAAGCCATATGGCCAAGAGATTTCATGATCAGTGCAAAACCCATGGCAAACATACCGCTTAACCCCATACCGCATGAAAACCCGGCGAGCAGGACAGGCGCGTATTGGCGCCACATGGGGCCGAATTTTTTCATGAAGAAGTATCTGCCGGCAAAGGCTCCGATTACTTCGAGGATAAGGCCGTGGGGAGTTGACTGGCCAAGGCCCCGCACAACTCCATAAATAAGCAGGATAGGAAGGCCGAAAAAGCTCAGGACAGCGTACATTACAACACCAAAACCCAGGCCTGAAAAAATTGTTATTCCATCCAGTGCCTGATAGAACATTGAATTTCCTTCCAGAGTGGAAGTCTGCATAAGGAGTGTATTTAAGGCCTGCAGATGCCAGAGTTCCTGGGCAAAGGGGTAGCTTGCAGATGGGATAGGGGCCAGGCGCCAGATGAATTGTGAGAATATCAGGCTTGCAACCATTACTATTGGAAAAACCAGAAGCTCCGCTTTGATTATTCCTCTAATTGAGGTGCCGGTTAATTCAATTTGTCTGAATTGGACTGTAGCTTCTCCGTAATTATGGATAGGAATGGGGGCATACCAGATTTCTATTCCCTGATAACCAAAAAACCGGGCACCAGCGATAAAACTCGCCTCACGGACAAGGGGCAGGCTGACAAACTGTCCGGCAATACCCTCCATTCTGGCTGTGATATAGGAAATGATGGGGGTATAAACAAAGCCATAGGCGAGAAAGAAGACCCATGGAAATGAAGGGACGAGCCATACACAAAGGGCCACATAGGCAAGAGTTGAGAAGAAATATATGCCAATGGCTATCCAGAAATTAAAATCACCTCGACCGGCAGGGGGATTAAAGAGATCATTAAGACTGCCTCTTTCTTCTTTACCTGCCCTGAAGGAACGGATGACCGACCAGACGCCGATAAATGCGATGGCCAGCCCAAGACCGATACCAAAACTCATGTAAAAATCAAAATTGTTGGCGAATACAGTATCGACTGTGGCCATGCCTGGATGCCATCTGTGCAGTATGCCAGCCGAGTAAAGGAGTGGGTTGAGAATGATTGTGATGATTAAACCGATGAGCCCTCCAATTACAGCCCAGAAAGGCAGCACCATACCCACAAAAACCAGGCCCAGATCGAATTGAAGCCCGGTGGCTACTGCGGGTAGAAAGCCCTCAGTGTATCCTGTGAGTTCAATCCAGGGGATGGGTATAAGCCGGATCTGTTCTGTGAAAATAAGACCTGAGACGATGGGGAGAAGGACATAAATGGAGCCGAAGGCGAGACCGATAACCCCACCAATGGAAAAAACCCTCCATTTCCAGCTTGCCTTTTTTTCCTCCGCAGATTCCGCCAGGGCCATTGTACCAAGGGCTGCAACCGGTGCCATGGGAAAGGGGAGTTTTTCAACATCTGAGGTGAGCCTGTATAAGGCATAACCGAGGCCGAAATGATCAATCCGCTGGATGATCTGTGAACCTACAAGGAGGAGAATTGGTACCAGCCAGTCTCTATGGAAAAAACTCCTCTCCACCATGGATACTGAGTCGGCGGCGGGGGCGACCCAGGAGGGAATGAATTCCGTCACCCCGAGCATTCGGGCAGCATCTGATTGTACCAGGTACTGATTCCAGAGCAACCCCGAAAACGGGGAGGCCAGTGCTGCTCCGGCCATATAATAGAGGAGGAAAATTTCCTGCTGTTTGAGATCGGAATGGGCGCGCTTGGCTATTTCAGCAAAGAGAATAATGGTAACCCATCGAGCTGCCGGTCCGATTCCCTGGCCGATTACCAGCTGCAGGTACATCGAACCCGGCATCATCAAAAACCCTATAAAAATCGCACCGATGATGGTTTTCCAGTCAAATCCTTCTTCGAAATGGTCTGGAGTTGGGAGAAGATCCCTATATTCTTTTAATTCTTTATCGTCATACATGTTTTCCGATATTCGAAAAGTTATTCAACTGTTAGATGGCTATTCAAAGTTGCATAGTGCACACCGCTTTTTCAATTAGGCAGTACCTGATAACTTGTATCGGCAAAAAGTCCGATGAGAGCCCAGCCACCCCCCATGAGAAAATCACCGATTATCAAGCCAATAAAGAAATATTGCAGTTTCCTGAAGAGAACAATCCCGCCATATCTCATACACAGAGCGTTACATGCCCAGCCAATGAAAAAGCTCACCCAGAGAATGCGCATGGCAGAACTGTACGCTGTAAGATAACCGAGAGGATGGATGGGCCACCAGTAGAGCCTGTGATAGCAGATTACCAGAATCAGCATGACAATGGTACCTGCAAGCGCAAAACTGAATACCCAGCTTCCTGTGGCGGGTGCGGACGTGGTAAGCCGGTAGATGTTCTCGTATACTGTAAGTGTAGTCCTGGTAGCCCATTCCAGCTGCAGTTCACGTATGCCAAATCGATAGCAGAGGAGCATCATAGCCAGAACAGAGGTTATCATGGCAACGATGATTGTGATCGCAAGAAAGGTAAAGAGAAGAAGGGCCGGACGTTTGTTCTGGTGCAGGTGACGCGCATGGAGGAGGGAAGGCATCAATGATTCCCTCAGGTCGACAAAGAGAACTTTCTGGCTCATCCCTGCCAGCAGACCGGTCGCTCCGGCAAACATTTTAGCGCCAAAGAGAGCGATCAGGCCGTCTGTTGGGGCCGCTGTGAGGGTAAAGTAAGCAAGTCCGCCCTGGCAGATTATGCGGGTTGCGACAAGCATAATCATGAAAAAAGCGCCCGTTACAAGGATTGCCGAGGTAAGGCTCATGCCCATCCATACATACCATCCGACAATAACAGCCAGACCGGCTAGAGCTCCCCAGAAAGAGATACGCACATCGAACCATTCTGATCTGTCCAATGTAGGCTTACTGAGAAAAAATGACTGTTTACACACTTCCATCAGGTGGTGCCGTGAGAGCCAGATGAGGAACAGGAAGAAAATCCCATATGCTCCTATCATCTGCATCTCTTCAGGTCTGGCGATGGTCGGGCCGAACGTCACCCCCAGTTCCGACGCGGGGATGGAATACCCCAGAAGATTGAGAATGCCATAGAGCAGGGAGCCCGCCAGGAAAAAGAACCAGAATGAAAACGAAATCTGTCTCGACGTCAAAAAGGCAAAGCCTATAAAAGCAGGATAGATAAATATTTTTAACTTCTTAAAACCAGTGAAAAGACCGCTGTCTGAAAAATAGGGGCCGGCAAGAAACAAAGTTGGGACCGCCGGAACCGTAGGGTAGTAGAGATTTAAACCGTTTATAAGGTGGAGCAGAACCGGGACAGTCAAGCCTGCCAGGAGGAAACGGTTGAGGAAAAAACTGCTTACAGTTCCTTCGTCGACTGCTTTTCCTATCATTTCGGGTACTTTGAGAAGTGGAAAATTCATCCGTTCATTGTGGATCCACTGTCTTGAAAGGAGGTTCAGCAGGAGAAGCATTACGGTATAACAGGCAAGTATAAAAAAGCTCCATGTCGCCAGAGGTATGACCCAGGCTGACCAGGGAATTTCAAAGAGCATCTCAAACCATCCCATCTCCCTGCCGCCTTTAATGCCATTGTATATGAGTTCAATCGCTTGATGATCTGATGGTATCAGGGCTGGAGGTATAAGAGGGTGCAGTGTTTCCTGCCAGCGGTTGCCCATGGACGCAAAATGGACGGGTGCCGTCAGATTGATAAGAAATGTACGGGCTAAACCCGTATATGCAATTCCTGACCCGATGACCATTTCTATCCATATTATCAGGAGTTCAGATCCATTCAGGAGCAGAGAAGATCTGAACAGTCTGCTGACGACGGTGATGCAGATTGCCAGAAGAATGAAGACAAAAAATGGTGCCAGAGGAAAATGTCCTCCACCAAGAGGGGTGCCCTGCAGGTAGATATTGTTATAAGGGGTCAACAGACATATCCCGGCAGCCAGCAGTATCCCAATCACACCGGCTCGCAGTCTGATGGGTTGTCTTGTTAATTTTTCTGGTGAACTCTGCATGACATCAGTGGGTAATGGGAGACAGGTTATTCTCGGCGACGATTTTCTGGAACGAGAGCCTCAGCTGTTTATGGGTTTCATTATCAATGGAGCGCCAGATAAGGAGCTGCTTGCGCAACTCATAGAGAAACGATTTATTGATACGCTGCCATATGCCCGATTCTCCTGACAGTCTGCTGAGAGAAATTTTAATTTCTAGAAAGTTACTTCCTTCCCGTGCCGGACAAAACTGGACATCGATATACTGCAGGATACCGAAGTCGAAAGGGGCAAGCCAGACTTTTGCCCTGATGTGCAGACATCTCAGATCTTCCTGGCCATCGGATTCATGAACCATCTTCACTATCTCATCAACAGTGGAACAGCTGAAGAGTATCTGTACGGGGCCTGTAGAAAAAAGTCCGTGAGATATATCCTGGTGGCCTTTGAAGTAGTTGTAAATAAAGCCGCCGATAGATTCGTGTTCCTCATATTTCATTAAAAAAGGCAGGGTGAGCTCTATCCTGTTATTAACTGGTTCGGGCAGCCTGAAGGTCTGTTTGACATCAGGTATTGCTATGCGGGCGGCAACCCTGGACGGGTAGATAACGGAGATGAGAACCACAATGATAACCAGCACCATGGCGGCAACTCCTGCCATGGATGAGTAATTTACTGTAATACCCTGCCAGATAGGGGTCGAAGAAAAGAGAGCTGCAGAAACCTGAGCAACAAGGTAACCCAGTACCACTGAAATCACAGCCAGAGCGACAGCTTCGGCAACAAAAAGGAAGCTCACGTGGGAGGGAGCGAGGCCAACGGAGGTGTATACAGCTATTTCGCCTTTACGTTCATAGACAGAGCTTATCATCGTATTAAGCACTATGAGAATAGAGATGAGAAGGGGAATAATAATGTGGGGAACCCCGCTGTAGTTCATCGTGTCACTTATGTTATAGAGTCGTACTCCGTCTTTTTCTCCGGTAAATATCGCCAGATTGAACCTGTCTGTAAGTTGAGTGGCAATTGAGGGAATATCTGCCTCACTATCCGGTTTGACAGCTATGTTCTTCAGTTGACCACCTGCCGCCAGGAGAGTTTTTGCCGGTATAATTACGGTCTGATTTGCGGGAATATGCTGGTATCGGCCCTGGAAGGAGCGCACGTCATCGCCGGATTCGAGAGCTTCCTGCTCGACTTCTGTGATTTCGGAACCGGCTTCGTCTGGAAAGATTACCGGAGTCAGCGGTTCACCATCGAGGTCGATCGCGCTATCAAATGCTTCGCCATTAAATGCACCGATGACAGTGAAAGGTATTCCCCAGACGGTGATCTGTTTATCCGCCCCCTCAATAACACCGAGTTGCCTGGCCATCTGTTCTTCTAGAATGATGACCTGTCTGTCTGACTCTTCAAACCATCTGCCCCAGCTGAGCAGCCTGTCCAGACCGGTCACCGCAGCTTCATTGGGGCTTAATCCAATTAATCCATGAATGTCAATTTCTTTTTCACCGGCTCGGAGAGGCACCGTGACCTGCTTGGTAGGATCCTTTGCGGTAAGCCAGACACGGGGGGCAGGTTTACTTATGGACGCCATGCTGTTGACAAGAATGTCTGAAGCCTGGGGCGGCAGGCTCTGCCACCCTACTTTTTTCAGCAGCAGACCTGTATATGGGGCGTCGTCTTGAAAATCGAGGCGAACCTGTTTTCTGTTTGATTTAATGGTTGTAAAACTCATTATAGTAAAGGTTAAAATAATGAGGGTGCTGCAGGTGAGTAAAGTACGAATCCGTCTTCTTCTTAAATTTGAGACTCCAAGAAAAAACGCAGCTACAAAGGCTTTCCATCGACTGATTTCCTCCGGTCGTTTATGGGTTGCTCTGCGTTGGAGCAGTATCATTTCATCCTCAAATCGGAAAAAGATGATGAGTGTAACCATAAAAGAGAGCCCTATTATGAAAAAGGCCAAAATGACCACCATGGGGCTGTAGGCTAGATCAAACGCAGGATGCACATTGTAGATAACGGCAATAAGCAGAACGAGAATGAGAGAAAATCCGACAATTCGCTTATAGATATGGGAAAAATTGAACAGGAAGCGTTCCATTACAAAGGCGAACGGCACAAAAAGGGCGATATAAAAAAGTACTCCGAAAAGAACATCTTTCTGGGTTTTTTCTATCTGTACATATACTCTTGCAGCTAAAGCCAGAGCTTCTGCGGCTGCCTCACGGCTGATAGAATAGGTCAGCGCAGCAAGAGATTTTTTACTTGTGTCCAGTGCCGTAAGACCACGGGTTTTTAAATCATTGATTCTTTCATCGTAGATACCGTGGGATTCCAGGTTGTTAATGCGGGGGGTAAGCAGAGTCCAGGCGTCACTTGCTGCATGGAACAGCGTGTTGGGGATTGACGGGTACTTTTCCACCGAGTAGCCACTTCCCATATGGTTTTCGGGTGAACCGTTAGTGAGAAGCATCTTGTTGGTCAACACTGTATCCGAGAGAGTCAGCTTGAGCATCGTTCCCGGTTCAGTGTAAATGGATGATATTATAGAATCTCTTGTATCTATTCTACTGTACCAGTAGTGCTGGGGCGGTGCATCGCGCCTGCCGTCATAGAGATAGAGTTTTGTCATGTTTGCAAAACTTCTTGGCTCCAGCAGATCGAAAATTGTCGTCTCCCGGCAATTAAACATGACAAGATCCGTCTTCATCGATTTTCGCAGGATTTTGAGTCGATAATTGACCTTTCCCGTCTCCCGTTTATCAATTGCCCAGATAACTTTTCCTGTCTTATCATCAAAGCGGTATCCTTCGATGATAAGTTTGTCGAGAACATTTTTTTTGTCGGCAAAGCCTTTAATTCTGAAATATCCAGACTCATCAACAATGGAGTAGTACCTGTTTAATCCCTGGTAGGCGAGGATCGTAGTTTGCTCGGCCGGGTAGTTGGCAAAAAGTTCACCCTGAAGAAGAAGGTTGGTGCGTGCGGTAACTGTGGCGAAACCGTCCCGGGGGAGCTTGCCTGCATGCAGTTTCGGAGCCCAGGTCAGCTTTTGGGCGAGGCGTTCAATAAGCCGGGCCTGGTCAAGGAGATATGGCCAGTTTATTTTGTCAACAGTGTCCGAGGGGGTACCCCAGTGAATACGACTGTCACCTGTCGTGGCAAGGCTGAGACCCAAATATCCAGCAAGTGAACTTACCTCTCCACCCATGTTTGGCTTGTCTATAAACCAGGAATCCCAGGTTCGCAGCCGGCTGGGTCTGAGACTATTTCTGTAGGGGGCCAGAGAACCGGTTGATGTATTGGAATCTTCTAAAATATCACCAATTGTACTGTAAATACCTGTTCGGTTGACCGTCTGTTTCAGAGGGTATAACCATCCCTGGTGAAAACCGCCTACGCCGTTTCCGTTACTGGAAAGATGAAGGCTGATGACAGCTGCAATTTCATATTTTCTGGTGACTGCCCGGAAATCATTTGCAGAATTGAGGGCTCGCAGTTGACGGTTTGCACTGCCTGCTTTACGTTCGGTTTTCTCAACGGCAAGCGGAATGAGTTGTTTGAGCAGTGTGATTTGGTCTTCTGTCAGGGTGTGAAAGTTCTCGACCCAGCCAAGTCTCCTGAAGAGCAACCGCCGGTTTGCGATTTCCTTGATTATTCTTTTCGTCTCTTTTGTCTGTTCCGAAAGCCTCAAGGTCATCAGGTTCCGGGAGATCTGGTCAACCCTGTATTTCAGGACCTGGCTGATTGCATTACCAAGGAGAGTGTCCCGCTCCTTATCTTCACTTAGAGGGAACTGCAGTTGTTTGAGTATTTCCAGGTCGATTTTAGTTTCCCGGACGGTTTTTTGCAGTTGTCGTTTATAGCCGCGTAATTCTTTAGATCGCTCGTTCATGCTCCAGATAGTATCCCGCATTCCTGCAAGAGTCTGACTGTTTCCACTGGTGGCGAGGAGCATAACCGAACGCCCTTGTGGCTTCAGGGAGAGGGTCTTGGCAGTTTCGAACAATGTCGCGATGGAGGTAGCTGCATCAGCACCAGGGGAGTCCCCAACAACAAATTCTTCATTATCAAAAAAGGCCTCCAGGATGAGCAGTTCCTGCTTTAGCTGTGGGTCAGTCCCCGGAATAAGAGCGTAGATGTTTCGTGCAAGAAAGTTTTCCCATACGGTTTTTGATTGCAGTTCCACCTGTGCAATGGGAGCAGATGTGCTGTCTGTGTACGATCCAAACAGCTTGTCTGCAGTTTTTCTTTTCATCCAGAAGCAGGGGAACTGAAGCGGCGAAAGTTCATGCTTTTCGGTGAAAAAAAACTTGCCTGTGGTGTTTTCACTTTCTAAATAGATGAGTGCTTTAGCTCCCAGGGATGCCAGGACCTGCCAGTTCCGGCCTGAATCAAAATCCATCAGAACAATCGCGTCTTTGATGTTTTTCCCATCCAGATCGTGAAGATTGCCTTTGCCGACGTAGTATAAGGGGGCAGTTATAGCGCCGTTTGTTGCTTCCGGCGTTATAGAGTTATAGATGAATGGTTTGAGTGGGTGCGATTTACCATCTATCTTGAGGGTTGCTCCAAGGAATCGTCGAACAGGAACTTCATAGTAATGAGAACTGGGCGCAAGATCTAACTCCTGCAATCTCTGTTCTATGTAATCTGCAGCTTTCTCATACCCGGGTGATCCGGTTGTACGACTTTCAAAACTGCTCAGTGTCTCGATTGTTTTTTGGATCGATGACACATCTATATCAGCAGTGGCTGAAAGTGGAATAAAGAGGAGGATAATGTAGAAAACAATGAAGAAGATTATGCGAAGAGGATTGCTCATGAATGGGCCTTTATCCCTTCGATATTCATCATCTCCTGTTTCACATTCTGCATTCTGAATAACCAGTTAATTGTTTTCACTTTGGATTATGCGAGTGACAGAACAACCCAATGATCGACTTGCCTTCGGTCATGTTTTGGCTGTTTCCAGTCCTCCAGTCCTTATATCAAGTTCTTCTCTGGCCTGTATTTTATCAATACGGCCATCTCGTATCCAGACCACCTGATCGGAAACATTCAGCATCTTATAATCATGGGTGGCTGAAATCACAGTAACACCTCGTTCCACACTGAGCTCTTTTAAAAGGTTGATGATATCCTCACCTGTGGTCAGGTCAAGATTTCCCGTTGGTTCGTCAGCAAGAATAATTGCCGGGGTGTTGGCGAGCGCCCGGGCTACAGCAACCCTCTGCTGCTGACCGCCTGAAAGCTCGGAAGGTCGATGACCGTGTCTGCCGTTCAACCCGACCTGATTGAGCAGAGCCATGCCGCGTTCGGTGGCATCATCGTTGGAAACACCGGCAAAGGTCATTGGCAGAGTAATATTTTCAAGAGCCGTCATAACGGGGATGAGGTTGAATGTCTGGAAAATATAGCCTATTTTGCGGCAACGGAGCCAGGCGAGCTCATAGGCATCGAGTTGGGCGATATCAACTTCATCAATAAATACTTTGCCTCCCGTCGGTTTATCGAGACCTCCAATCATGTTAAAGAGTGTCGATTTACCCGAACCCGAGGGGCCCATAATGGAAACGTATTTTCCTGTCTCGATCTCAAGGTCGATTCCTTTGAGAACTTCGACCACAATTTTCCCCAGGTCAAAATTTTTAATAACTTCACTGACTCGGACAATTTTTTTATTTTCTGTCATAATATTAAAGACTCTCAGGCTACTCCTGCGCTACTGTTCTACCCGCATCGCTTCCACCGGGCGCATTCGAGATGCAAGTATCGCCGGGTAGAGAACACCAAGAAGGCTTAAAAATGTACCTATACAGAGCGTGTAAAACATGGTTGTGCCAATCTGCGACCAGGGAATATATGGTGCCAGGGAAAAGCCAAATCTGCCAAGTGAGGTCAACAGTGCTGTAAATGCCCCGAGCAGAGATCCTGCAAGAGCCCCTGCCAGCCCCTGCATTGTCGCTTCAAGTAAAAAAATGCGAATGATAAAACGATCCAGTGCCCCTAGACATTTTAAGGTCCCAATTTCTCTGAATCGTTCTGTAACTGACATCAGTTGCGCGTTAATAATACCGACAACACAGACCAGCAGGGAGAGAAAAACAATCCATCGCTGCTTTGCAGAGCTGGTGACCGCAGCATCTTCTGATATGATGTCAAAACCCGCTTTTGACAGAGTCCGGAGAAAGTCCTCATGGCCGCTGTTCAGACACGCTTGCGCTATGTCATTGCCAACCTGGATAAAGGCAAGAAAGGCCACTGCCAGGACAAGGCTCATGGTAGTGACCATGGATCGGAAAAAACGAACACGAATCGATTGGTAGGCCATCTGGACAGATTTTTGAAAAGGTAAGGCGACGAGGCGCTTTACACTCTCGCTGTCCACCGTTATTGCGGGGGAATCCACCATTTGTGCAGGTCTTCCTGAGTAGAGATTTATACAGTATGACACGCTTCAGTAACTCTAGTTTTTTCATATTGAATTGTCAATGCTGATGGTTTCGTGCGAACTTCCCTGTTCCGCCTTTTCCGTGAAGACGGGAATCCGGGGGCTAGCCCTGATTTCTCACCAGCAAAGATGATTACATATTCAAGAAGCACCCCAGTGAACTATAGTAGTCTATGTTTGCTGGGTTAGCTGGGCGTCTCTAGCAGGTCTCTGAAAAGAACCGGAGTGAGTCGTGGGCTGCTTTTTATGATATCAAGAAACAGGTCGAGCAACTCAAAGGCACGGTTGTTCATTCTCTGATGATGAATCATTATTCCGCATTGCCCTGACCTGATGTTCTCTTCGAGTTCGATGGTAAGATTATTAAATCCAAGGTAGGGTGAGATTTCTTTCCGGGTGTGCAGATCTACACCAATCTGGAAATCGGGAAGTTCCGGCACGGTCTCAGGTCTTGCTCCACGGCTTCTTGAGAGAGCTGAAAACTTGAGTTCCACCAGTGAGTTAATGGTCGTCTCACTGCAGCGGTTCCATGGCGGCGTAAAAAATAGCTGGAATTCATCAGCCAGTATTTCTTCAAGGCGCTGTTTGCCTTTTTTAAGGCTGTTTTTGATCTCTTCTTCTGCTCGGGATGGACCGAATTCCTGTTTTTTGCCGTTCTGCTCAAAGTTGTGATGTAAGCGGCCATGCTGATGCCAGCACCACTGTGTACTGTTAACCCCTGTTACCTGTTTGAGTTCTATGAATCGT
>CAXMTO010000140.1:0-3490 GCA_964196355.1 uncultured Myxococcota bacterium | reverse complement strand
GACTGGATGAACTCGCGCCGGTTTTCAGGCGGGATCTTTGACAATACTTCAATGCCAACCTTCATGAGGTACCTCTCGCAAAAGATTTTAAATGTCAAAACGGATATCAGTAAATATACCTATCTCTATAGCAAATTCAAGACCACAAATGAAAACTAACAAAGAATTATTATTAAAAGCAATTTAATGTTTTATTCTAAATAGTTACACCTAGAAGAAGCAGGAGGCGGTGGCTTGAAGGATTATGGCTACCCGCAATATATGGTGGACGCCGCCGTATTTGGTGGGGAGGAGAGAGAGAAAACTGGAGTGATGGAGTGTTGGAGTATTGGAGTATTGTTGGTATACAAAACTGCCGACGATTATCAGCATACAATACTGCTGATGATTGACAGACGGGAGTGATGGAGTATTATCAGTAAATAAAACTGCTGAGGTTGGACAGGAATAATGGATTAATTGGTTGAGTATATTGCGTTGCTTTCCTTAGTCATCAGATTGTCCACCCAGTTCCCACTCTCTTTTTTATATTCCAAACTTTCAATTAATTTGAGTAAGCCGTTTTCAAGTTTATATGCCAGTTTATTTAAGTGCTGGAATTGCTCTTCAGTTAGTTGTCCTGCTTTATGATAAGCATGAAGACCTGAAACCGATTCACCAAGAGATGAAACAGCAATATTTAAAAAATTAAGATACTCTTTGATAGAACGCCTGCAATACCCTTCTGCTATGTTTCTATGAACAGAATCGCTTGAAGCAATTGCCTGACTTGCAACTCTTTTTAACTCATATGGAAATTTCCGGAAAACTTTGCATGTATCACTATAAAATTCAATAGCATCATTCCAAACTCTTAATTTCTGGTACCCACGATTCTTATTTTTCATCTTTCAACAATCCCGTCAGTCAATCATTGTTTGTTTTGTTGAGCGATAATCGTCCGCAAGTTTGGTTTTCTGACAATACTCCATCACTCCAGTACTCCAGTACTCCTGCTTACCGCTTTACCCCCAGCTTCTTCATCCTGTGCCTGAGGGTGCTCGGTTTAAGCTGCAGGATCGCAGCAGCACCATCCGGACCTTCGAGTTTGCCGCCTGTTTTTTCGAGAATTGCCAGGATATGCAAGCGCTGGACTTCATCAAGACTGATCCGGGAACCCGGTTCAACTGATGAGAGTTTTTGCCCTGTAATCAGGTCATCAGGAACGTGAAGTTTTGAATTCGGACTTGTGATAATCGAGCGCTCGATCACGTTTCGCAGTTCGCGCACGTTGCCGGGCCAATCGTAAGCCTTTAACTGGTCCATCATCTTGCGCGGTACACTTTCAATGTGTTTGCCAATACGGGGAGCGATATGCGAAATGAAATGTTCGACCAACAGGGGGATATCGTCGCGTCGCTTGCGCAGGGGAGGCACTGTAATTGGATAGACGTTTAAGCGGTAGAAAAGGTCAGCCCGGAACCGGCCGGCAGCCACTTCAGCGTTGAGGTCTTTATTGGTGGCAGCAATAATACGCACGTCAGACTTCAGAGTCCGGGTACCGCCGACACGTTCAAATTGACCATCCTGGAGGACACGCAGGAGTTTAGCCTGTGTCTCCCTGGGAAGTTCACTGACTTCATCAAGAAAAAGTGTGCCTTTGTCAGCCAGTTCAAAACGCCCCTTGCGCTGCTGGACAGCACCGGTAAATGCCCCTTTTTTGTGCCCGAAAAGTTCACTCTCTACCAGGTTCTCCGGTATGGCTGCACAGTTGACTTTTATAAAGGGTCTCCCTGCCCTGCTTTTGGAATCTTCATGTATGGCACGGGCCACCAGTTCCTTGCCGACCCCGGTTTCGCCCAGGATCAACACAGAGGCATTGGTGGAAGCTACCTGGGCTATACGGGTCTGGACATAACGGAGTGCATTGCTTGTGCCGATCATATCTGAAATAAGCCGGACTTCCCGCAGCTCGGACTTGAGATAGATGTTTTCCTCTTCCAGCTTTTTTTTCAGAGCTGTTATTTCTTTAAGAGCATTGTCCCTCTCTATCTGTGCCTGTTTGCGCTCCGTAATATCACTTACACTTTCCAGAACGCTCATGACCTTACCGGTCTTATCCTTAATGGGAATGGAAACGATGAAGTGCCAGCGTTTGTCAACAGGACTCTGACGTTCCGTTTCGTGAATCTGGCCGTCTTTAAAAGCTGCAATAGCCCCACACCCTTCACAGGGCTCATCCCTTAGTACGGCAGCTTCATAACAGACTTTGCCGATCAGCTCATCCCAGGGCAATATACCGAGGGTTACCTCGTTAACCCAGGCAACTGTCAGATCCGGATTGATAAGAGCTAATCCTGTATTAAGAGAAGCCAGGATCAGTTCCAGGGGCTCTCTTTTCTCATATGTCTTTCTGAAAAGCTTTTCTTTATCTCTTTTATTCATGGGCAATAGATTTATACAAAGCTTACTGATTATTCAATAATTATTCCTGAATATCAAAAATCCAGATGTCTGCTATGAAGACATTAGGGGACAGACCACGATTTCTTGCTGGCCCGGTCCCTATCCTTCATCAGCCATTACTTTCCCCGGCAGAATGAACAGGGAGTCTATGAGAAAAAATGGTACTAAAAGTAATATCCCTGTCCCTGTAAAATATTTATTACGCTGCCAAAAACCTTTCTTCACAACTCCTCTCCTTTCCCCTTTATATTAATGAGATCCCTCTCCTTGCAAGTAATTATCGCAATCACTCATGCTCAAATTTTTATTATTCCGGTGACACTTACAAAGGAAGGAGGAAAGTATAAGAAAGAATCTTTATGGCAGACGACAACAGGCATGCCTGTATCAGGGCCATGTAAAATAGAAAAAGGGCGGTTAATTTGCTTAACCGCCCTTTGATGAAATATGAGTAACTATTAACAGCTTATTCAATAATGGCAACAACCCTGCGATTCTTCTGCTGGCCGGCTGGTGAATCATTGGTTGAAATCGGATTGGATTGACCATAACCGAGAGTTGAAATCCTTGAAGCGTCAACATTGAAATTTTCAACAAGGTACCTTTTAACACTTTCTGCTCTCCGTCTGGAAAGACCCATGTTATATAATTCAGTACCCTCATTATCGGCATGTCCTTCCAGCAGGACATTAGCTTCAGAGTATTTCTTCATGCTGTCTGCAATCTTTTTCACATCATCATAATGCTGGGGCCGAATCACATCCTTATCAAAATCAAACTCAATAAACAGTGATATTGAAATTTTCTCTACGGGTTTTTTCATGACTGGTGCTGGTGCTGGTGCCGGTGCCGGTTTTCTCATGACTTTGGCGAGAAAAACATCCGTGACAAACTTGCTCATTCCTTGTGACTTCCCAATAGTTTTGAAGTCTGTGGCAAACCCGCATTTACCTGCATCGGCCATTTCGTCCATGGTCATTTTACCCTTGGGATCTTCACCAATAAGAACAGTATAGACGCATACATTGTCTCCGTACATCTCTTT